>JBHLKB010000334.1:0-3490 GCA_048887205.1 Candidatus Hodarchaeota archaeon | reverse complement strand
TATTTGTTAACAGCAGCTCCTGTTCTTATAATTGTACCATGAGTGTTTGGTAATACAACTTCAACACCTAAACAGATATCAGGGACAAGTCCATATTTAGTTGAACCAAAACCAGCAGTACTATTTGAAAGACCTCCTCCAATTGTTGCTGAAAAACCACTACCAGGTCCCAGAACACCTGTAGTTAATCCCCTACTATGTAGTTCTGAAAGTAATTGCCCCCAAGTTATTCCACATTCAACTTCACAATAAAAATCTGATTCATTAACTTCTATAATATTATTCATGCGTGTTAAATCTATTAAGATTCCACCTTCCGAAACTGAACCCCCTACAAGATCTGCGCCCCCACCTCTAGGAACCATGTGAATATTATATTTATTTGCAATTTTTACAATTTCTGATATCTCTTCAGAACTTTCTGGTCTTACTATCATATCAGCCCATCGATCGGGGAAGGCAGGATCAACATTTCGAGAATATGCTGCCTTCATGAAATCTTTATCGGTTATAAAATCAGATCCCACAATGTTTTCAATTTCTTTATAGGCAATTTTAACTTTTGACATAATATCGCTATAATTATTGATTTTAATAATTATACAATTGTAATTGTAAATTAAAAAAAGTTTACCTATTGATAAAAACAAAAAAGCGAAGATTATATTTTTGAAAATAAAAAAAGTATTACATCCATGATACAATGTGTTCCTTTTCTGCCAAAATATCTACTAATTCATCATATTCAATTCCTTTAATTTGATTTATTAGGTGATTTGGATCAATTCCTCGAGCTTTAATATCTGGTATCATAGCATATGTATTAAGAGGGAGATTTAAGAGTTCTAACAAGAGTTTAGGTGTTTTACCTCTTTTTGAAATACCAATCACTCCATCATGGATAAGCACTATACTTATTTCTGTATCCGTTTTAACTTGTAACTTTAGGATTTTTAATAATGATTTTATTTTATCACTTGATGTTATGCTAAAACCAAACAAATATACAATAGACTTTTTTACACTCAAAATTCTCACCTGATTAATATTTAAAACTCATATTGGCTTCCAAAATTAGTTGGGAAATCTTTTTATTATCGACAACCTTAACATAATCATTTAAAATTAAATCTGTAGAATCTATTCCAGCAATCTCCAGAGCTTCATCATGAACGAAGATTTCTAAATCAGAAAGTTCGATTAATCTTATAATATTGCTAAAATTATCCATATTTAGAACTTTTGGATTTATCTTTTTATTTAAAAAATAGATAGCATCTTTAAGTAAAATAACTTTGCAATCATCAATATCTCCCACCGCAAGTAATCCAGCAGCCATACGGATTGATTCCACAACTGAGTTTTTTCCAAAAGGTCCATCTTCACAAATAATTAGAATTGAATTTACCATTCCTTATCAACCTCCAGGACCAAAAAATATTACTTTATCCGATCTTGCAATCATATGAGAAAGTCCTCCTAGACCTTCTTGCTGTCCTCCTTTTATGAATTCTTCAGATTTAATCCCTGTTAAACTAGTCCATGTACTACAAGCTGCAAATTCAGTATTATGATTTCTACAAAATTTTTCAAGACGTTGAGATAAATTACGTATAGAGTTATCTTTTATAATTCTCTCTTTAATATTATAGACACCACTTCCATAAAAAAAGATACCTATAATTTGATGCCCTTTTTTAATTAATGCTTCCACCAAATTAATAACTGTATCCATAGCTTCATATTTATATGGTTCTGCACACACCACAAAAGTAAATGAGACCATTTCTAAATTCTCTTTTTCATTTATAAAATTAAAAATAGAATGAAAAATATTAGAATTTTTGTAAATAGATTCAAATTAATATTCTAAAGATATTCAAAATGAAGAGAGTTGCAGTAGATTACTGCAACGTAATCTCAACTTAGAACTTAAAAATGAGGAAGATAAAGCACTTAAGCTTAGGGAAATTTATTAAGTCGATAATAAGTTCTTGTTGACTCGCTTAACTATTTTAATTGTTCTTCATTTGTTATATAATATTTATCCAATTAAACTCAAGTAGAAAATATATAATCTATATTCTAAATAGTCTAATTTTGAATTAAAATGAAAAATCCCTATGATCTTTGTAATTGGAAAGATTCTGCAGAGTGTAATAATTGTCTATTTAAGGATGAACTAATATGTCATTTTCGTGCCAAATATTTGTATAGTTTTATTACCTTATTTCTGATTTTTGCTATTACAGCTTTTATAGGTGTCATATTAGCAGGTTATGGTTGGTTTTTGTTAGGTTGGATTGGTTTTTGGTTGTTTTTTTTTGAATTTTGGGAGATTCGAATTCTCTGTAGCCATTGCCCTTATTATGCCGAAGAGGGTAGAACCTTACATTGTATTGCTAATTATAGTAGCCTTAAGATTTGGAAATATCATCCAGAACCTATGAATCTATCAGAAAAGATTCAATTGTTAATTGGTTTTGTAATCCTTGTTGGATATCCTTTAATATTTTTAATTCTTGGAGGTCAATTTATCTTTTTAGTATTATCTATTATTGTAATTTTCGCTTTTTTTATCTTTTTAATAGCAAAAAGGTGTGGTAGTTGTTTAAATTTCTCTTGTCCTTTTAATCATGTAAAAAAAGAAGTGATTGATTCTTATCTTAAAAAAAATCCAGTAATGAGAAAAGCATGGGAAGAAAAAGGATATAAGTTTCTTGAAAAATAGTTCTTACAATCCAAATTCTTCTCCTATTGAAAGAAAACTCGACTTAATATTGTTATCAGAAAGAAATTTATTTAGTGTTTTTGCATCTCCCTCTTTTTCTTTATTAAAATGATATGGAATAGCCAATTTCGGAGAAATCTTATTAAGAAATTCTAAATAATCATTAAAATTACTCTCAAAACATGCTACAAAACAAAGATCAATTTTATCTTTAATAGACTTTAATTCATCAGAAAATTGTGCTGAATCTGCCGTATGTAATATCTTTTTGTCTTCTATTGTAGTCAAATAAGCAACACACCCCTCAGCTTTCCAACATTTATTTTCAAATACTGTAACAAAACCATCATTCAAATTAATTCTCGAGTTTGGCTGAATAAGCGTAAAATCAATGGATAGTTCCTGATACACACACAAAGGTCCATAAATCTCAGGTTCTTTATTTTCATTCCAATAATTATTCAAAATTTCTGACAATTTTTCTTGAGTAACATGATCTGGATGATGATGTGTTATGATAATTTTTTCAATTCCTTTTCTTGGCGTGGTTAAAAATACAGGATCGATAATGATATGATCTTGTGTACCTATAATTTCTATACACGCATTTCCTAAAAAGCGAATATTAACCATCTTATTACCCTTTATAAAACTCCTAATAAGTTATTAAGTTCTATCGTTTTTTATAATTTTTATAATTTAAAAAAAATTAAATTGAAGAGATTTTTAAATAGATTATGCCTGAACCAACTCCTCTTA
>JBHLKB010000333.1:0-3512 GCA_048887205.1 Candidatus Hodarchaeota archaeon | reverse complement strand
TTTTACAAGCATCAGGATTAAATTTCATAAGAAAATTGTTATTCCATACATCACCATAAGTAATTTCTCCTACTTTTTCTCTCCCTACAAGACTTAGGATCGATAGTTTAACATTATTATCAGATTTTACTATATTATTAAAAATATTTTCATTTAATACTGGAATTGGAAGTGCTAAGCTACAAATAGGTTCTAATCCATAAGAGGTTTTAAAAGCACCCATATATTCCGGTTTCATTCCCTCAAATGGAGCAATCGTCATCATATTTGGCTTTTCGACATAATTCCGAGTTCCAGGACCCATAAGATGTCCTATAGTTCCATTTACAAGAACAGGAGAACCAATCCCAAATGATTCAAATTCAGGATCATTTTGAAAAGGATTTAGTGCTCCACATCCAGAAAAAGTAATCTCTGCTTTATTAGGTGAGAAGGGAAGACATGAGAAAATAGTATTAACCTTATAAGTCTCACAATTAATCATTGCATTATAATTTTTAATAGCTTGTCTTGTTCCAGCTAATTTAGCGAATTGCATATCTTCTAGATTCATTTGTTTTTCTATGGTTTCACCCTCAGCACTTTTAGCTATGATTTCTACAGTTTTTCCTTCCACTATTTCTCTAAATAATGAGCCACCACAATAGTTATCTATCGTTTTACTTTGAGCTGTACCATAAATGATCAGATCTACTATACCTAAATATTCATTTGGGCATGGTCCTGGGAATGCTGAGATTCCGTTGATATCAACTTCAGTAAATTTTCTCAATGTTTTAGGAGGTGAAAGTCTAAATGAAAAAATTCCCATAATTCCACTCATAAGTCCTTTAGTTGCTGTTGTAACAATATCTACATCTTCAAATTTAACCTTCTTGCCTTCACTGATATGATCTATTAATTCTTGAACAGTAAATACAGCTGCAGAACCATTCTCTATTTTTTTTTTGATTTCTGAAAATTTTCTTGTTTTAACCACTGGAAAACCTCATTTAATTTCAAAAACTAACATTTTAAATATTCATTGATAATAAAATTTTTTTATTTTTCCCATTCTTAACATTATTATAAAGAGTCAAGCAGTTCTTTTGAGGTTATATTTTTTTGTCATATTTTGAATCAAGGTTGCTAGCAAACTTCGAAGATTTTAACGACATTAAAGATCGATTAAAATTTTGTGAAAAATTAGGAATAAAAAATGTAATTTTAGAACCTAAAAATAATATACTCACAATTCCATTAAGTTTAAAGGAGGAAATAAAAGAACAAACGAAAATTAATACTTTCTATCGAATTAATTTAAGATTAGATACTGTTAAAGAATTTAGAAAAAAAATAAAAAATTTTAATAATTTTTCGGACATTCTTTCAATTGAATCTCTAAATAAAGATGTTCAATTACATGCAGCGCGGGATTCAAGAGTGCATATATTATCATTCTCGAATCCAGAAATAATTAAGACACTTACCCCTGGAATAATTTCACTAAGTAAACAAAATAACTCATTTTTAGAATTTTCAATGGCGCCCATCATGGTAAGAAGTAAGGCAATTCAGTCAAAAAATTTTAGAAATCTTTATAGATTCATCCAGTTAGCACTAAATTTAAAAGCTAATTGCATTATAAGTGGAAATTTTGAAGATGTATATGATTTTAGGCATCCAAGAGCTTTAGTAAGTATTTGTTATTCTCTTTTAGCAATTCCTTTATATAGAGCTAAAAAACTGTTTACTATAAACCCAAATCTATTATTAGAAAAAATTAAAAAGCGTTTTGATAAAAATATGGAATCAGAAGTTAGATTAATTAAAGGTGGGGATTTAAAATAGTTGGAAAAGAAAGGCAAAGATATATTTCTTTTAAAATAATCAAAGAAAGTAAAATAGATCTCACTCAACACTCTCTATTAAAATCAATTTGGCAATCGATCTGGCGATATTTTGGATTGAAAGAAGCTAATAAGATAGGATTATGGTTAACAGAACTTAATTTAGATAAAGAATATGGAATAATAAGATGCTCTCACAAGACTAAAGAAACCTTAATTACAGCTCTAAGTTTAGTAAAAGAAATTAATGACACTAAGGTGATATTATCACCTATAAAAACTTCGGGGACTATACAATCAATTAAAAAAAAGATTTTATAAAGAAAAATAGATTTAGATGAAAAATTTAAAAAAATGAAAGTATATAAATTAACAAAAGCTTATATTCAGCGTATTAATGATATTTCTAAAACTAAGTTTAAGATTTCCTTATTAGACATCAAGGATTTAGAGAATTACCCATTCCTGCTAATAATTCAATCAACCATAGAAAATTCTATAAAAATATCAATTTATCCCCTAAAAAAAGAAAATATTTTAAAGGTAACATTTTCAGGTTTTAACTTTTCAAATGAAATTTTTGATGAAATATCCAAAATCCTCCAAGATTTTCAAGTTATTCATACATCAGGAGTATTATTGATTTCAAAGCAACTGTTTTATGAGTGTTATTTAAACCTAGGCTTATCTGATACTAAGGTATCGAATTTAAAAACATCATTAGAAAAGATTAAAAATATATTTAAAGAAATAAAAATAGAAGAAATTGGATTAACAAAAAGCAAGGAAAATTAATTATGGATATATGGAAAGTTTTTTTAAAATCAACTGAGGGGTTGGATAAAGAACTCAGATTATTTGATGCTAAACCATATTTTGGTGGATACTTAAAGATAAAAAGAAGTTACTTCAATGCTCTTGTTAAAACAATTCAGATGACAAAGAAATACATTACTCAAAAAGCAATAGAAAAAGTGATAGGACCTGATAATAATGACTGGACATTAAACCCTTGGATGCTTATGATTGTAAAAGATAATGAAAAAAGAAAATCTTTTTGGTTTTTTATTAAAAGAGAAAAAGATTTATCCGGAATTCTGGTTGGAATAGGACCAAAGCCATTTGCAGATTACAACAGCAAGAATTCATCAGAAGCAAAACGAGAGATTAAAAGTTTAATAAATTATATTATTGTATATTTAAATAAATTTAATTGCGTTGTTATGCTCCCAAATTACCTTCAATGAATAAGCAATGTCAAATTAAGTTCATTGGATGAATAAATCTCTATTTTTTTCACTTAATAGATAGATTTGATGTAAAAGTTCGAGCTATCTAGAAAAAGACAAGGAAGATGCGAAAAATATTAAATTAAATTTTAATTATCAATTTTATTATTGAAAAATACGGAAATTAGAATTAAATCACAAATAAATGGCAATATCACCTTGAAAAAAAAATTAGTTAGAAAACTAACTTGTATCATAATAGTAACCGTATCTCTCATCACCTTACTTTTTGTATCTAATGGATTTTGTGCTGCTGAAGAAATTGATTCTGAATTTGGAGAAGCACCAGTAATAGATGGGTATATTGATCTTTCATCACAAGAATGGAATAAGGCTATTAAAAAAGACATCTTCTTAGAAGATTTACCTATTGAATTGTGGGTTATGCAAGATT
>JBHLKB010000332.1:0-3530 GCA_048887205.1 Candidatus Hodarchaeota archaeon | reverse complement strand
AAGCAATTAAAAAGAGTGGTATTGATAAAACTGAGATAATTAGCCTCTCTGTAACTAATCAAAGAGAAACCATTGTACCAGTTGATAAAGAGGGGAATCCACTTCATAATGCTTTAGTTTGGCAAGATAGACGAACAATTAATCAAGTAGAATATATAAAGAACAAAATTGGAAAAGATAAAATATATGAAACAACAGGATTGACAATTGATCCTTATTTTTCCGCTACAAAAATTCTGTGGTTTAAAGATGAAAAGCCGGAGATTTATCACAAAGCTCACAAATTTTTACTAGTTTCAGATTTCATAATCCATAAATTAACTGGTAAATTTTATACAGATTTTTCAAATGCTTCACGGACAATGTTGTTTGATATCTCAAAATTGAAATATTCTGAAGATATTGCTTCTGGATTAGAAATAGATTTAGATAAAATGCCAGAACCGCTTAAAAGTGGTGTTGATATTGGAGAAGTTGTTACAGATGAAACTTTATTTGATAAAAAGACATTGGTGGTAACAGGTGCGGGAGATCAGCAATCTGCAGCTTTAGGAGTTGGAGTCGTTTCTCCTGGGGAAATCAAATGCACAACGGGAACAGGAAGCTTTATCCTTGCTTATTTATCGCAACCAAAATTCGATCCTAAGAAACGAGTTTTATGCAGTTGTCATGCAATTCCAGGAGCATGGGTCCAAGAAGCAAGTATTTTTACAACTGGGGCAGTGCTAAAGTGGTTTAGAGATCAGGTGGGATATGCTGAATGTGTGGCAGCTCAAGAAGGTCAAGATCCTTATGATTTAATTACCATTGAAGCAGAAAAATCTAGCATCGGAGCAAATGGATTGTTATTGATCCCCCACTTTGTAGGTGCTGGAGCCCCACATTGGAATCCACATGCTAAGGGTATTATTTTTGGATTAGCCTTAGGTCATCAACGTAAGGATCTGTATAGAGCTGTACTTGAGGGTGTAGCATACGAAATCCGAAAAAATATTGAAGTCTTTAAGGAATTAGGAATCAAACCAAAAGAATTAATGTTAACAGGTGGTGGTTCTCGTTCTAATTTTTGGAATCAAGTTTATGCTGATGTATTAGGAATTACATGTGTTCGAAATGTTATTGAAGAATCAACATCATTAGGAGCAGCGATACTTGCTGCAGCGGGAGCAGGAATTTTTCCAGATATTGTAAAGGCAGCAGAAAATTTATGTAAAGTGGATAAAAAATGGGTTACCAACGATGAAAAGCATGAATTATATGAAAAATTATATAACTTTTCGTATGAATTATATGATTTTATATATAGTAAAAATTTATACAAAAAACTGAATACTATAGCCCTACATAATAATATTGAGAAAAATTAGAATCTTTCTCATAATAATCAATTTTATATATTTTAAATGTTATTTTTTCTATAATTAAAACTACTTGGTATTATATTGAGTAAATATACTATATAATAATACTGAGAAAATCAGAGAAGAAAAAGTAAAAAGTGCGAATGAACAAATCATAATAATAGGATGAGATGTGAAAAAAATGGAAAATAAATCTTCGAGTATAGTTAAAGAATATAAAAAAAGTCAGAGAGTAGTAGCTTCGGTATTTTATATTCTAATAGTCATTGCTAGTATAGTGACTTTAGGAGGAACTGTTTGGAGTCTTGCGGATTGGTTTATCGGACCAACAGGAAAGTTTGAATTGTTTTTAGGACTAAATTTAGGATATCAGATTGCTATTGTTGGTGGCCTTTTAGCAGGTTTATTTTTTGTATTAGTTTTCTTTTTTGGATTATTTAAAAAGTCTTCGAAATCATTGATCAAATTTATTTACAAGAAAAGAGAACTAGAAGAAAAATATAAAAATCGTAAAGATGTAAAAATTGCTGCTGGGGGATTATTAGTTAGTTTAATTGGGATTATTATTGGAGTTATTTTTGCCATAATCCTAGATATTTTAAATATTCCTTCAGAAGGATCATTTTCTCTTTTAGCTTTATTTGGAAGTAGAGGCCCCCAAATATTATTTATTGGAATTGCTTTATTTCTGCTTGTTGGAATAGCGTTATTTATGATATACTTTTGGAAGAATGGGTATTACTTAATACTTAGAATTATGGGCAAGTTAGAAAAAGAAGAAAAGTTTTAGTAAAGAATAAAATCCTCGGTTTTTTTTAATTAAATCAGAAATTTATTGCTCTTTTATTTTTTTTATATAAATTTATTCTCTAATAAATTCAAACGATAAATTAAATCGATTTAATTACGCCAATCTGAAAATATGGCAATAAAAGTTGGAACTGTTTTTAATTATTTACAATTACCAAATGTTTCAAAATTCCCTTTTGTTATAAACAAAAGGCATGATGGTGTGCTTATACAAAAGGGATTGTTTGTTTATACAAAATCAAAGGAAGGATCTTTAATAGGGATTATCGAAGAAATTGTCTTATTAAATGAATACTTTACAGATGCACTAACAATCAAAGCTTATAATAATAATAATAATCCCAATATTTTAAAAGGGCTTTTTCCAAGTGAGGATTTTGAATTTGCAATTGCTATAGTAAAATGTTTGGGATTAATAAAATTTAAAGATAAAGATATGAAAGAAATCCTAAAAGTCCAACGAATGACTTATCCTGCTAGCCCTGGAAAGGAGGTTTATATCGTAGAAGAAGAAATTCTTAATGTATTTCTTGGATTTGATACTAAATTTGGTCTAAATATTGGCAACGTAAAAGTAACAAATTCTTATGCAAAAATTAATATGAACAGACTATTTAACAAACACTTTGCTATTCTATCTATCTCAGGTGGAGGAAAAAGTTATGTAGCCTCAATTCTTATTGAAGAATTATTGTCCAGAAAAGAGGATTATGGCACACCATCTATTATATTATTTGATGTCCATGGAGAGTATACATATTTAAAAGATGTTCCTGAGTTAAAAGATAAGATAAAAATTCAAGATATTTCTTATTTTCAAATTGGAATACCTAAATTATCAGCTTACTATTTTAAGAAATATCAAGATCAAATTTCAAATGTTCAAGTTAGAGAGCTTTCAAAATATATAAAAAAATTAAGAAAAGATAAAAATAAGAGATATCAATATAATTTAAATGACATAATTGAACAGATTGAAAAAGAATCTAATGGTATTAAAAGTACAAAACAAGCGTTAATAGGCTGGTTATCAGAGTTAGAGCGATTGACTCTTTTTGGTCCTCAAGAAAACCCATTATTAGAAAAAGTTGTAAATAAACAAGAAACTACAATTTTTAACTTTCAAAAAGAAATAAGTATTAGAAAAAAACAAATTATTGTTGATTATATTTGTAATCGGTTGTTTGATCTTAGAAGAGCTGACAAGATTCCTCCCTTTCTATTAATAGTTGAAGAGGCACACCAATTTTGTCCCGAAGCTGCCCATTCCAAAGCGATATCAAAACCAATTATAGAAACGATAGCAAGAGAAGGAAGAAAATTCATGGCTTGCCTATGTTTAATAAGCCAACGACCAAA
>JBHLKB010000331.1:0-3537 GCA_048887205.1 Candidatus Hodarchaeota archaeon | reverse complement strand
ATCAGCTGGTATAGATTTGGTAAAAACAGCAATTACCAGTTCTCGAGAAAGAGATGCAGGGTCTGGATATGAAATCCAACTATGTACTATTGATAAAAATGGTTTTAAACAAGTTGAGTAATTTATTTACTCTAATTTTCAAGTATTTGTATATCAACCTGCATTAATTCATTGTTGAAATAAATAAAACCGTTAATATTTTCGGTATTCATATCCATTATAGTCCATATTTGGTTTTTAAAAGGATTCCTCATTCCTCCAACATCTTTATCTAAAAATTCCATATTTTGAACATCAGTTGCACTAGGATATGCAGGAACGGGGTGTGAATGAAAGATACTTATTAATCTTAGATTTTTTTCATTAACTGCCTCTTGATGTATTTCAAAATACTTATCTGAATCTTTAATTAAATCAAAAGAGCCCCTAGACTCTATATTTGACTTCAAACAATAAAATTGTTTTCCAACATAATGAATTTTGTATTCATCAAAAGTGATTGACACTTTTTTTACATTACCAAAAATTAAACCGCACGCTTCTATAGGTGCTGCCTTTCTGTTACATTGTTTTAATTCATCAAATATTTTATGAGATAAATTAAGTATTATATCTTTTTCAAACTTCATTTTTCTAATATGTTTAACTAATTATCTACAAGAGTCAAGGCTGCATTTAAAGTTGCTAATCTTGATTTTTGGTAATTATCTCCTACGCCTATTATTATTACATCCTCTTTTTCTAAATAAAAATCATTAGCAGATAATCTGTTATTAATGTAATTGAAGATGTTAGCTTCTACTCTTGTATGAGGATCAGTGGATATTGAGGGAAAGATCAAATCTTTACCATCATATATTAAACATGTAGCACCAATACCACCTATTTTTATTGCGGCATCTCGTTGATCAATTCCATTAGACAATTTATTTGAAGCACTTTTTATTAAACAATAATAAAGATAATTATTCGGCGATTCTATTATAATATCTTTCAAAATTGACGCGTCTCCTTTTTCAATAATTGGAATCTTCTTTTTAATTGTGTTTAAAAATCTGCGACCTTTCTCTGTTAAAATATGACCTTTTCTTACATTATTGTCACTTAATGTTTCAATAAATTCGGTTTTTTCTTTTAACTTTATAATTAAGGATTTTGCAGTTCCAGAACCAATCATTAATTCATTTTGGAGGCGATATCTCCCAATACCTTCCTTTTTTTCTCCAAATATGAATAAAGCTAAAATTATATGAACTAAACTAAATCTAGGTTTAATTGTAGAACTTTGAAATAAATCTTCTAATTCTTTAAAATTAAACATTATTACATTCAAGTATAATTAATTAATATAAGTTAAAAAAAAATATAAATCAAAATGTAATTTTATTAAATATCTAAGTCCCGAACATTCAAGTAAGATTTCCATAAATTGAATTATTTGGAAAATATAATGTCTAAAAAAGAGAGCAAAGAAAACTCAGGTAAACCACATAATTTAGTTATCTTTAAAACTAAGGAAGAAACTCGAAGCGCGGCGATTGATAGATACACTTTTGAAAAAATTGACCAAGAAGATAAAATAAAGCTTTATTATGAACTCGAACCTTACAGAGGGCACATTCGTTACTCAATACTCATAGATAACCAAAGTTTAGCCCCCATTACTGAATTGAAAATTAAACTAAAGTTCCCTGAATTTTTAACACTTACAAGGTGTTTTCCATCAACTATAAATATTCCTCAAACAATCACCGAAAAAAGTGTCAATCAAATAAACCTTGAATTTGATGAATTAAATGAAAAAAGCAATAAACAAATTCATTTTCATTTTATTCCGCACACTCTAGATAAAACAGGAGAAATAAGAACAATCGCTACCTATGTAAATAATAAAGATACTGTTAGAGTATTGGATTCAAGACCTGTAGAAATAACCATTGATAACATAAAAATTGAACCTAAGGTAGTTCCTTCAAGCTTCATAAGAGAATTTTCTCAACAACCTGGAATTAAGAATGTGATTAAAAGTATGGGTGTTGGGATCGATCATCAAGTACATTCAGACATCTATTACCATATTTTAGAACGAGCCTTTGTATCTCATAAATTTCAGCTAGTTACCAAAGATGTTGAAAAAAGAATTTTATGGTATTTTGGTACAGAATCTAAAATTAAACAAGATATTCTAGCAATAGGTCAAATAGTATCAAATAAGATAGAAATAATAGCATCATCAGTTAATCCTTACTTATTAGTCTCATTTTTAACACTATTTTCAAACGATATTAAAGAACGATTATTAATTAATGGTATTGTAAATTCAAAAAATTTGATTTATGATTTAGAATGTAAAAATTGTGGAGCAATTCTACCGTATTTTCCGCAAAAAAACACACCTATTAAATGTCAAAAATGCAATTATGAACAAACAATTTGGTAAAGAAGTTAAACCATTAAGAAAAAACATGAAATAAGGAAAGAAAATGGAATATACAGATATATTAAAAACTATTGCTCCGTGTGGACTTAATTGTTATAAATGTTTTGCTAACTCTGAAGGTAGAATAAGAAAAACTAGTCTAAAACTTAAAAATTTATTGGGTTCATTCGATATATACGCTAAAAGATTCTCATTATTTCTTCCTATTTTTAAAAAATATCCTTCTTTTAAAGGATTACTAACCTATTTATCTGAAGACAATTGTCCAGGATGTAGGATAGGATCTTGCTTATATCCTGACTGTGGAGTAAGAAATTGTTATAAAGAGAAAGAAGTCGATTACTGCTTCCAATGTGATGAGTTTCCTTGCGAAAAAACTAATTTTGATCCCCATCTTAAGCGAAGATGGATTCAAATAAACAATCGAATGAAACATATCGGTATCAAATCATATTATGAAGAAACTAAAGATTTACCAAGATATTAATTATAATATATAAGAAAATTGCAAAAATCTAATTGGAATATTCCTTTTAGTTTGAAAAAATTTAACTTAAAGTTAATTATTTTGATTAAAGTTTCTACAATTGGCGATAAAGTTTAAGAATTTAATCCTAAAGACTCTATAGAGTCAAATTATGAAAATTATTCATATGGTAATTCTTTAAAAATTTACTAATATAGCATTTCATAATTTGAATATTTTTGCCTTATCTTTTTCCATCTCGACTATTCTTATTCTTAGACAAATCTTCGCTCAATTAATATATTTTAAGTTCGCAAATTTTAACAGAAAACAAATTTCTGTAAAAAAATCTAAACTTTCACGAGATTGATCATCTTCCGGATTCTGAATTTTGTCGTTCAATTTTTTTTATTTTATTCTCCATAAAATTAAGCATGAATAAAAATCTTTAAATATCTAAAAGATATATATCTATATAACAAACTCTTAAAAAATAACAAATTTCAATAAAAATTAAAAAAAATAATAATATAGTGGAGGAATAAAAAATGTCTGAATATATTAGTTGGAGTCCTATTAGAAGATTAATGAAACATAATGGTGCCATTATCGTTGCAAGAGATGCTGTTGA
>JBHLKB010000330.1:0-3542 GCA_048887205.1 Candidatus Hodarchaeota archaeon | reverse complement strand
AAAAATTGATGCATTATTAGAGCTTTGTGATTTATTATTGGTTGAATTACGCATAACTAACGATGCTGAAGTGCTAAAGGAGATTAAAACCCATCTAAATCGTATATTAGAATTTTCTGAGAAAACAAACTCGTTTTGGTTTCTCGCTGAAACCTACCTATTACAAGCCAAAGTAGCATTAATAACTTTTGATACTAAC
Source organism: Candidatus Hodarchaeota archaeon (assembly GCA_048887205.1). GTDB lineage: Archaea > Asgardarchaeota > Lokiarchaeia > Sigyniarchaeales > SOKP01 > Loki-b32. Next base: position 3,343 of record JBHLKB010000330.1, on the reverse strand, counting down.
GAAGCTCGACGCTTTTTGACACGAGCTCAGGAAATTGCCGAAAAATATGGTCTTAATTTAATAGCCATGAAAATTTCGAATGAACATGATGAATTACTTAAACAATTAGAAATGTGGGAGAATTTAAAAGAATCAAAAGCACCTTTGGCTGAGCGTATGGAATTATCACGCTTAAATGATCAAATGGAGGGAATGATAAAAAAACGGGTAGGCAAAATCCCGAAATTAAAAGCTGAACAGCCAGTACTGCTTACTGTTATGTCAAAAGACGGGAAAGTTATATTATCCAATCCGTTTACTGCTGATTTAACAATTGATAATACCTATTTTAGTGAGTTTCTTTCCTCTTGCAATAGCTTTTGTGACCAGATTCTTTCTGAATCGTTTGATCGTGTGAAATTCGGTCAACATACAGTGCTTATCACAGCTGTCGATTCTTTTTCTATTTGTTATATGTTCCAAGGGCAGTCCTATACCGCCCGGCAGAAGTTGCTCCACTTTTCAGAGGCTGTAAAAAAAGAACCTAATATTATGAAAATACTTCAAGAGGCAGGTAACAAAAATATAGAAATAAAAGTTCGTGATACAGCTTCTCTTGAGGAATTGATTTATGAAAGTTTTCTTTCCGATCCTCAACAATTTCAGATGCCATTTACAGCTTATGAAGGCGATGGACCGTTTGTTTTCGTCAGTTATTCTCACACTGACAGACTTCAGGTATATCCGATAATTGATTATCTTAATAGGATTGGTATAAACATCTGGTATGATGAAGGAATCCCTATTAGTGAGGATTGGAAAAAATCAATAGTGGAAAATTTGGAGCGATGTAGCGCATTTCTCGTTTTCATTACACCCCATATTGTAGATTCAGAATATGTTCGAAAGGAGATTAGTTTTGCATTGAAAAAACATAAGCCGTTTTTTAGCATTTACCTTAAGGAGACTGAATTGCCGAGTGAATTGGAATTTGAGATAGGTAACATACAATTTATGAAGAAATACCTCATCCCTGAGACTGAATTTTATAATAAATTAAACAGGATGCTGGATCCAGTTCTTAACAAATAATGTTTTTTATCTTGCTTTTTTAATGTAAGTTTATTCTAATTCTCTCGTTCTTTACGTTATATTTAAAACTATAATTAACTTAAACATTCATAAGTTTACAATCCAAGTTATTCCAAAATCATTTTCGCATGGATAAAAATATGTCCTATTCAGTAACTAAGGAATTAATTAAGGCAGAAAAACTTATTGAAGAAGGTAAAATCGAAGAAGCTCTTCAATTATTAAATGATTTCGGCAAGAAAAAAGATCTCCCTTACCATGAGCGAATATCTTATTATACACTTAAAAGTATTCTTGCTGGTTATTTTCTTGATAGAATTGAATGTCGAAAATATGCCGAAAAGGCTTATCAAGAAAGTCAAAAGCTTGAAGATTCCCTCTTATTGCTTGATGTCTATATTCAAATGGCATATGCGTTGAGTTGGAATTTAAAGAGAAATGAAGCAGATAAATTTATTAGAAATAGTGAAGAATTATTAAAAACACTCCCTCAAGAAATACCCACAGATATCGCAAAAAGAAAAGCACGAATATTATATTTAAAGGGCTATAAATATTATCAAAAGGGAGAATTGGAAAAAGCCAAAGAATATGCGGAGCAATCTTTAGCAGTACGAGAAGAATTTGATCTTAAAGCGGATATTGTTCTATCTCTTTCGCAACTTGGATTTTTTTCCTGGCATCTTGGAGACTTAAACTGTTCTTTGGAATATGTAGAATCGTGTAAATCTCTAGCTAATAATCTTAACTTAAAACAAATTGTATACCAATGTTATAAACAATTTGGAGTTATTTACAATATGAAAGGTGAATTAGATAAGGCTCTTAGTTTTAATGAACAAATTTTAGCATTTGCAGAGAAAGAAAACAATTTATTTTTAATTTCAAATATGTACAATAATATAGGGATGATATACCAAGAAAAAGGAGATTTTCCCCGAGCATTAGAAAATTTGGAAAAAAGTATAGCTATTAAGGAAAAGCGCGGTATAAATCTTGAAATATTTATCGTTACTGATACTTTGTTTCATTTAGCCCTTGATATGAACGATCTTGAACAAGCAGAGCGATATTTGAATCGAATGAAGCAAATCACTGATCATGAAAAGGAACTAGATATTCTTATTAATCAATTTTATAATATAGATAGGGCTATTTACTTGAAAAACAGCCCCCGAGCTTTCAATCGTGGTAAAGCAGAAGAGATGTTAAAACAATTAATTGTAGAAGGAATATCTGATTTTGAAGGTTTAACATTGGCTCTCCTTAATTTATGTGATTTGCTCTTGACTGAATTACGTGCTAGTAACGAACCAGAAATACTAAATGATTTGCAAATCTATATTTCTCAATTATTTAATACCGTCAAAAACTCCCGTTCTTATTCTTTATTAGCTGAAACTTATTTATTACAAGCAAGATTGGCATTAATTACTTTGGATATGATAAAATCTCGGAAATTCTTAACTAAAGCTCAAGAAATAGCAGAAAAATATGGGCTTGATTTGTTAGCTAAAAAAATTTCGAGTGAACATGATGAATTACTTAAACAATTAGAAATGTGGGAGAAATTAAAAGAATCAAAAGCACCCTTAGAGGAACGTATGGAATTATCCCGTTTAAATGAGCAAATGGATAGAATGGTAAGAAAGAGGTTAATCAAACTCCCCAAATTGGAAGCTGAGCAACCAGTACTGCTTAGTATTATGTCAAAAAACGGGATGATTTTATTATCCAATCCGTTTACTGCTGATGTAACAATTGACAGCGCGTATTTTAGTGAGTTTCTATCCTCTTGCAACACATTTTGCGACCAGATTCTTTCTGAATCATTTGATCGTGTGAAATTCGGTCAACATACAGTGCTTATAACAGCAGTCAATTCATTTTCCATTTGTTATATGTTCCAAGGGCAGTCATATAGTGCCCGGCAAAAATTGTTACACTTTTCAGAAGCTGTAAAAAAAGACCCTGAAATTATGAAAATACTACAAAAGGCAGGTAATAAAAACGAAGAGATTAAAGTAAACGAGATTACTTCTCTTGAGGAATTAATTTATGAGAGTTTTCTTTCGGATCCTCAGCAATTCCAGATGCCCTTTAAGGCTTATGAAGGCGATGAAACGTTTGTTTTCGTCAGTTATTCTCATACAGACAGACTTCAGGTTTATCCGATAATTGACTATCTTAATAAGACCGGCGTAAATATATGGTATGATGAGGGCATTCCTATAAGTGAGGATTGGAAAAGCTCAATCGTGGATAATCTAGA
>JBHLKB010000329.1:0-3551 GCA_048887205.1 Candidatus Hodarchaeota archaeon | reverse complement strand
AGTAACTCCAGGTTCAATAAGAGCATAACGACTTGTTTCGTTTATTTCTATAATTTTATCCATTCGTTTCATGTCTATAACTATTCCACCTTTAATTGGAATTACTAAGCCACTCAAAGTTAATCCACCACCCATAGGAACCACAGGGATTTTTTCTCTATTAGCAAATTGTACAATTTTCTGTACTTCTTCGACTATTTTCGGCATTACTACAAAATCTACTGTTCGAGGTTCAGAAGCACCAGGATCTTGGGAATATATGTAAAGATCTTCAACTTTATTTGAGGCAAAATCTTTGCCTACAATTTCTTCTAAATTTTTTAAAATCTCATTGCTATTCATATTCAAATCTCCTAATTTAAGATTAATAATAAATAAATGATTATTTTTTAGAATATATATAATTAATTACCCAGTTTATTAGATATATGATCTTTTAGAATTTAACTCAAAAACAGAAAACGTATCTATTGTAGTTGAGATAAATTTCTTTTTAAATTTCTTTACGTTTGCCTTACGAATCTTGTAGAATTTTATAAAGCTAAATTAAATTTAAATACAAAAACGCTTTACCTTCCTAAATAAGAAGTGGTGAAAAAAAATGAATAGATCTGAAGAAATTAAAGAGAAAGCACACAAACATTTAATTACTAGTATGGTCTCGAAATTAGAACCCGTAGTAATCGATAAAGCCTACGGGGCGATAATTAAAGATATTGAGGGAAAAGAGTTTATTGATTGCTTTGCAGGATTATCGGTAGTAAATGCTGGCCATTGTCAACCTAAAATTAATCAAGCGGCAATAGAACAAGCAAAAAAATTAGTTCATGCTTGTACATATCTATACTATATAGAACCTGCTATTAATCTTGCTGAAAAACTTGCAGAAATTACACCTCCTAATTTGGAAATGTCTTTTTTTGGAAATAGCGGAGCAGAGGCAGTCGAAGCTGCGTTAAAGTTAGCTCGAAAATTTTCAAAAAAATATGAAATCTTAGCTTTAATGAATTCATTTCATGGAAGGACTTTTGGGTGTTTAAGTATAACAGGGCAATCGAGTAGAAAGAAATATGATATGGGTCCATATTTACCCGGCGTAGCTTTCGCTAGTCCTCCATATTGTTATCGATGTCCTTTTGAAAAAGAGTATCCCAGTTGTGATATTCTTTGCGCTCGTTCTATTGAAAATACAATTGAATATTGTACTAGCAAGGGAATTGCTGCATTCATAGCTGAACCTGTTTTAGGTGAAGGAGGCATTATTGTTCCTCCCCCTGAATATTTTAAAGTTGCTAAAGAAATTCTTGATAACCATGAGATTTTGTTTATTGATGATGAAGTTCAAACAGGATTTTGCAGGACAGGTAAGTTTTTCGCTATTGATCATTTTAATATAAACCCTGATATTATGACAATGGCGAAAGGTATTGCCAATGGATTTCCATTGGGTGCCTGTACAACAAGAACTGATATTGGAAACTCATTTGAGCCAGGAGATCATTTCTCCAGTTTTGGAGCTAATCCAATCTGTTCAGCAGCGGCGTTGGCTAATATAGATTTTCTTTTAGAGGAGAGACTTGCTGAAAAATCTGCCGATGATGGAAAGTATTTGTTAAATCGGTTAGAAAATATGAAAGAAAAATATTTAATCATTGGTGATGTAAGAGGATTAGGACTTATGATAGGAGTAGAGCTTGTGAAAGACCACCAAAAAAAGATTCCGGCTAAAGAAGAAACTCTCAAAATTCGCGATATGTGTAGAGAAAATGGCCTATTAATTGGATCAGGAGGAGTTAAAGGTAATGTATTAAGAATTCAGCCCCCATTGGTTATAAGAAGGCAACAGTTAGATAAAACATTAGAGATTTTAGAAAGCGCATTAAAAAAGTATTCCTAAATTATAAAAATAATGATTGATATACTCGAAAAAATTTCCTCAAAGTCAATTAATTTCTTTATCGAGAAAAACCTGGACGATTTTTATACAAAAGCTTCTGAACATCCCAATTTCAGTTCTTACATGGATACAAAAATAAGTTGGGTGTTATCTAAGTATGCAAATTGGCCTGATTGTATATTTAGGGCAAATCTTGAAAATTATAATATAGAAAAAGAAATAAATTATATTAAAGATCAGATTCGAAAGAGGGATGCCCCTAATGGTTGGACAGTAGGACCATTAACAAAACCTAAGAATTTGGGTAAAAGTCTCGAAAGATATGGTTTTTCAAATGTCTATCAACAAGCTGGAATGGCAATTGAATTAAAAAATATAAAAGAAAGAAAAATAGAAAAAAATCATCTAATAGTTGAAAAATTAGATAATGAAGAATCATTAAAACAGTGGTCCGAAGTTGTTTCACAAGTTTTTGGTTTAAAAGTGGATCTTGATTTGCTTAAATTCTTGTTTTTACAAAATGAAGTTTGTTTTTATTTAGGAAAATTTGAAGGAAAACCGGTTTCAACATTAATGTTATACCTATCATCTGGAGTAGGAGGTCTTCATGCCGTATCAACATTACCCGAGTATAGAAATAAAGGATTCGGACTTACTATCAGTAGAGCTGCCTTAATAGATGCGTTTGAAATGGGATATAGAGTTGGAGTGCTTCAAGCATCTTCATTGGGTGAAAGAGTCTATAGAAAATTAGGATTTAAAAAATATTGTGATATAATTTCTTATACATTAGTAAACTCATAATACATATATCATTTTTGTGAGTGACAGCTTGAGTTTATACCCCCCTTTTTGTCTACTACTTCTGTCACCATCAGTAGGATCGAGCATCAAACTAAGCGGCCTACCTAAAGCTAGCTCCAAGTACCTTATTGCTTTCATTTGGCCTTGCACCAAGGTTTTAGCTCGTTCCAACCATTCCTTCCTACAATTTCTCTGGCTTATATCCAAGTCATTAATATGCGTAGGAAGGCAGTGTCGTTTCAGTTGCTAAATTACGGTTTTCACCGCAGTAGTTTTCTACACCTTGCTTGGAGAGTGAGGGGAGGTTCCTCAGCGAGTTAAACTCACCGTCAGCTCGACAACTCAATCTGTCACTAAATTCTAAGTAAAACAAATATTAATATTCTATTATAATCTCAATTAATATTAATTCTATTACAGCTTTAAAAATCGATTTTTCGACAATTTTTATTTATTAAGTTAAATTTGTATTTTCATGGCAAAGGATGTCATTCCTTTTCAAGGTACTTTACAAGAATCTATGCTTGGTCCTTTATGGGCAAGAGCAAAATATAGTCAATTATATCCTGATATATTAGATGATGAAAAATCCTCTGAGATAATTAAAAAAATTGATTATAATTTTACAAAAATACAAGAATATCTTGGTGAATGGCGAGGTATTGGACTTTTAATCAGAGCGAGAAACTTTGATAATGCAGTAAAAAAATATATAGAAAAATTTCCAGAATCAACAATTGTTAATGTTGGAGCAGGACTTGATACAACATTTCACCGTGTAGATAATGGTAGTATTAAATGGTATGATTTAGACTTACCTGATGCAATTGAATTTCGAAGAAAATATATA
>JBHLKB010000328.1:0-3591 GCA_048887205.1 Candidatus Hodarchaeota archaeon | reverse complement strand
AATGTTCCTTGTCTTGCAACATTTAGCACAATAAGAATCTTCTTCAGTTTTTAATAAAACATGGATAACTGGCTTAGTTATCATATCTCAACATTTCCCCATTTTTTCCTTTTAACTTAAATTATAAAATATATTCGATAATAAATGATTTTTGAAAATCTATATTCAATAAAATTCTTCACTAAAACCATTGATCTAATGTTCCATTCTTACCAGATTTTTTTAATTTATCTACATCAAAATTAGAATCAAATATCCTTCAAAATAATAAACACTTAATTGTTCTACAGTTTCAAATTCTTCACAATTATTTTTTAAATTGCAAAAAGGATAACGATCTTTAATTTCTGTTAAATATAAAGTACCAGTTTGAGTATCTAAATCATAAATTAATTTCAAATATTTTTCTCCGTAATTCAACTGCTCTTTATTAAAATCAAAGAAGTTTATCTATTTTGGTAATCGATTTTCGTTTTACAGGATAAGCAATTTCAGATCGTTTACTAATAAAAGAATCATTAAGATCGCTAGCCATGCGCTTTGCAATGTCAAATGGGATACCTATTGATAAGTAATTCTGAGGAAACCAACAATTTCCAGTAGGATCCGTAGGGCCAATAATAATGCTATTTGGTGGAATATTTTTCGTCATACCTGCTGGATATGTTATGAAAGAGGCACAGGAAGGACCCCAGGGAACTTGAATATTAAAACCTTTATCCGGTCGAAAGTAAGCTAATGAACATAGATTTCTTATTTGCTCTGAAATTCCGAAACAAAGAATAACTTCTCCATCTAAATTGTTTGTATCTATAGATTCACACTTCTGAATTACAGTATATTTACCGAGAGGGGTAATTTTTCCAATTGAGTTTAAACGCTCTTCAGCAAGATCAGGATTTGCTATTAAAAATTCTGCGGCTCCACCCCTAAAATCTTCCGAACCTGTTGATAGAAAATATTTAAGCATTGGTAAAAATGATTTATATCCAAGCCATGCTTGTCCTCCAGGACAACAGCGATCTAATGAACTATTTCCGATATATGCCGAATTGATATTTTTATCAATTGATAAGGCAAAAATCGCAGACGCAATACAACGATTAATTTTATTAATAGGAATTGAATTCTTAGGTACCGCTTCTGACCCATAAATACATAACGGACTTACCTCTAACTTCCCTGCTTGAGTTAATTTAATTCCAATTTCTTTAATTGTTAATTTTGCCATAAATATCCCTAATGATTTCTTAATTTAATATCTTTAACAAAATAGAAAAGCTTGGTATTTTATAAATTTAGTGATATCTAGATTTTAATTTAGGTTTGAATCCTTCTCAAGAGGGAAGAATTTTTTGGTAGTTTTAGCTATTTTATAAAATTCCAAGATTAAAAAATGATAAGAGAAGGGGTCCTATTTATGAGCCATATCTCTTTCTTATCCAATTAACTAACCAATCTGGCATAATTAATGATAAGTATACCAAGATTATGAAAATTATACCAAAAATCCAGGCTATATAAGTGAATTCAGAATATCCAGGGTGATCAAAGAAAGTTATGAGTATCGTATCGCCAATTAACATCAAAAACAAAAGCATTAGGCTTATCATCGCATAAAACAACAAAACTAATCCAAAATACATTATTTTATTCTCAGTTTTTGATTTAACCTTATAGGAAATAAAAGTTATATACCCATAAATTAAAAAAGAATAAATTACGAGACCTAAAGTTGAGAATAGTCGTATATTTGGTTCTCCAGCATAATCTAATGAAGGAACACCCCACCAATTCCATGGTAGGAACAGCAGAATTATCAGTGCTATACTAACAGCAATTATTCCTTTAAATGCTTTTTCTCCCTTATTTGTAATGTGACTCGAAAAACGATATAAAAAAATATCTGAAATAATAACCATACTATACCCAAATGGTAGTGAAAATCTATATACCTCTTTATAAAAACCGGTAATTAATGCCTCCATTAAACCTATACTCGTCATTATCAAAGCTATTGTTAAAAACGAAAAAGCCAGCGTCAGATATAGTGGTGGGGGTACTTTCCTTTCTCGCCATTTATAATACATCCTTACTGAAACTAACGTCCCAAAAACAGAAAGACAGATATAATATATCAAAATTGGCAAAACTCTTATTTCGAAAGGAGTATACGTCATGATACTTAATATAATTTGTATTTGATCTAGGGTAATCTTTATATTCAAATATAAAATTTTTGATATTTATAAATTTTAAAAGATATTTAATAATTTAGTATTTGAATAATGAAATTTAACTCTCAGATATATTCTAAATTGAATGACTAAACTCATACAAGATTTATGGATACTAGATGACAGTGGTATTGTACTTTTCCATCGTGTATTCGATGAAAAGGTTGATGTAAATCTATTTGGTGGATTATTAAGTGCAATAAATTCTTTTGCTGAGGAACTCTCTAAAGGAGGATTATCCAATTTTGAATTAGCCAATAAAAAATTCAGTTTACTAAAACAAAAGAATTACTTATTTATAGCTAATGCATCTAAGAAACATAACCTCAAAAAAGTAAATAAAGAATTACAAAATATAATGAATAAATTTTTTACATTATATCAAGAAAATTTATTAAATAATTGGAATGGAGATACAAGAATATTTACTAGTTTTGAGAAAGAAATTGAAGAATCCCTTGAGAGTATTCTAGAAAAGTTAGAAAAAGCTTTTTGGTGAATTTTTTTTTAAACCTAAGACGCTTATGCTTCAGAGCAACCTTCGCAAGTATAATTAAAAATCTTTACTTCGCGGACATCTTTAATTTTCTTTAAATCCGTAATAAGATCGTCAGTAGTAGTATTGGGTGGTTTCGAAAAGAAGATTCCAAAGGAGTATTTATTCTTCTCTTTACTAGTACCTGTTGTGGTAAGAATTTCAAATTTATGTTTAGACACAGACTTCAGTATTTTTTGAAGAATTTTGGGACTCATAATTGGAGTCTCAACTTCAAGAAGATTTATAATCTCATAATTAGTAGGAAAAATAGATAGATGTACATGTTTATGTCCTTCATGTGAATCTTCTTTTGCAGTTGTTAGAAAAAAGAATTCATACTTATCTATCCCTAACCGTTCCTGAACCTTTTCAGGAAGCTCCCATTTTAATAACATTTCTTTATCATATAACTTACTGTGAAATAACTCTAAAAATTTGTCCATTTGAATCTCCTATAGCATTTAATTAATATTTATAATCCCAATTTATTAAATCTAATTAGTGATTATATTTCATTTTAATTGTATAAATCCTTCCACACACGTATCCTTATCTTCAACTTTAATATTTTAGTGATTTATAAGATTACAGAAATAAGATTTTCCTTAATGACAAAAAAAAAAATGCTTCTCAGTCATCTAAGATTTAAAACTTGTTCATACGGTGGCGCATCTTCTCCTACAGACTATAGAAAGAAATGAGCTCCTGTTGGTCCCAATCCCTTCTTGCTTATTCATAGCATTATAAAGGTGGTTGTGCATCAGGGCGTGATTCTGTAGCTGGTTTGCCTTCTATTCCCCAATGACTTTTAGGAAT
>JBHLKB010000327.1:0-3613 GCA_048887205.1 Candidatus Hodarchaeota archaeon | reverse complement strand
GATTTTTCAAGCATAATAGGTTAAAACTCTCAAAATTATAGAAAGCAGAGTATTTTGCCTAAATATTAGATTTTTTGTTTGATATTGATAAGACTTTTTAACAAAAGCTTCATATAATAACCCTACTAGTTTAATAAAAGAAATTGAGATTTATGGTAGATCCAAAAAGTATTGATTTTTATTCATTGGGTTTCAATTTTATTGAAACAAAGACAATGTTTGTTGCCAATCATAAGGGTGGTAAATGGGAAGAGGGAAAACTGGTACCGTTTGGGAATTTTGAAATCTCACCAGCTTCGTGTGTTTTAAATTATGGTCAAGGTATTTTCGAGGGAATGAAAGCCTTGAGAGGGAAAAATGGAGAGATCACGTTATTTAGACCTAAAGAAAACGGAAAGAGATTCAATTTTAGTGCTAGAAGGATGTTAATGCCAGAATATGACTTAGATAAATTTATTGATGCTGTGAAAAAAGTCATAAAAGCAAATGAGGAATTTATTCCACCATATGATAGTGGAGGAGCGTTATATATTCGACCAATATTATTTGGATATGGCCCCATTCTTGGGGTACATTCAGCAGAAGAATTTAGATTAATTATTTTTACAGTTCCCGTTGGTCCATACTTCCCCGAAGGTTTTAAAGGAATAGATTTGGAAATATCAAAAACGTATACGAGAGCCGCTCCAGGAGGGACTGGTTCAGCAAAAACAATATGTAATTATGCGGGGACAATGTTACCTGCAAAAGAAGCAAAATCCAGAGGATTTGCCCAAATTATATATTTAGATGCAGTTAATATGGAATATATAGAAGAAGTTGGTGCAGCTAATTTTTTCGCAATGATTAATGGTAAATTAGCAACTCCGAGAAAGACGGGGACTATATTAGAGGGAATTACGAGAGAGTCTATTTTAGAACTTGGTTCCAAAAAGTTAGGCGTAAAGGTTGAAGAAAGATACATTTCTTATAAAGAATTATATGAAGAATCATGCACAGAAACATTCTGTAGTGGAACTGCTGCTGTTATAACACCAATTGCATCTGTTACTTTAGACGGAAAAGTACGGGTATTTAATAACCGAGAACCTGGGGAAATAACGAAAAAGTTATATAAATTATTAACTGGGATTCAGCGAGTAGAAATTGAAGACGATTTTGGATGGATCACTAAATTATAGTTTTAATTTTTAAATTTATTGTTTCGAAATTCTTTCTATGAGAGAATTAAAAGCTCTTTTAACATTATATCCCGTTTTTGAAGAGATTTTTAGAAAAACTATAATATTGTTATATTTACTTACTATTTCTGAAATAAATTCATCAAAAACTTTAAAATCATTAAGATCGATCATGTAAAATGTAATGTAGGATAAAAATCAGAGGAAAAAAAGTAGAGAATTTTGGTTGAGTTTAAATAATTCACTCTATTCTAAGAAGCTGTGAACTCCCTGTACTGATTAGTTCTCCACTTTCATGCCATACTTTTGCTTTACAAAAAAATATATTTTTTCCACTTTTAATACATTTTGCCCTTGCTCTCAAGCGTCCACTAGAAATAGGTTTTAAAAATTCAATTTGTAAATCTATAGTAGTGACATATCCATGTGGAAAGATTATAGAAAAGGCCGCACAGGCACAAGTTGAATCGACAAGAGAAGCTAAAACACCACCATGTATCATTCCATTCTGTGTTAATTCTTTTCTTATTTCGATTTCGAAAATAGCTAATCCATTTGCAATTTCTTGAATTTCAAAACCTAAATGTGAATAGAAGGGTATCCTTTTATATAGGAGTTTTATTATATCTTTCATACTTTTTACCTTTCCATTTTAAGCTTTAATTTTATCAATTTTTTAAGTAAAATATATTTTTCTAAAGGCAAAAAATAAAATATATGAAATCCCATTAATTCTTGATGCTAAAATTTACAATAAATGATTTTCTGGACCTTAGATTAGAAGATGGAAAGACAAACATATATATTAACAATGAATTATTTATGCATTGCAAACATATTTTATTGACTATTCCATTTGATGATATCGATGATTTCAATTCAATTGATGATGTTGTAGCAAAATTTGATAAATATTATGGCTTTTTTAGAAGTAATACACTTGAAATTTCTCCAGAAACACGGTTTTGGGCTCATTGCTCGAACCTTCAGGCATGGTTTGAAAATAATTATAATTCCTGTTTAATCCACAGTAATCTAGCATTTCCTTTACTTAATCAATTAAAAAAGGCAGGAGATTTTCTTGCAGGAAAGGTGTTTAAAGAAGAAGTAGCAAAAAGATTTGAAAGTGGTAATTTGAATATAATACAATTCTTTTTGCATAACAATTATCTAGATTGTTTAAATAAGGAAGAATTAGAAATTTTGTTAGAACAAACAAGTTCTAATTTAACTAAAAATGTAGCGAACCAACTTAAAGAATTATTGAATTCAACATACTCTAATTTCAGAAAGATAAAGGAACTAATAGATTTAGTGCTCTTCCTTGATTTAAAGTATAATCAAAATTTCATTTTCCTTACTTTCAATGAATTAAGTGAAAAATTGAGAACTTGTTTCGCACGCTTGTTAATATTGCATCTAAATTATAAAGAATTTATTAATTATAAAATACCTTACGGAAAATTCTTTAACTATTTTGAAAAAGTTCTTAACTATATATATGAGAATTATCCTGAAATTAATAATTTATTAAAAATTATCGATTCAGGATTTATAAGTAGTGCCGTTCCTTTAGATGAGAAGTTGTCCTATGGTTCTGTATCATATCATAGAATAAGTCAAGGATATTAAATGAATTCCTACTTATGTTTCATGCTTTTTTCTAGATAATAATAACTATAAGCTTTTACGAGTCCAAGTTTTTTATATAAATCTATAGCTTCTTTATTCTCACTTTCAACTTGTAACCAAATCGTTTTAACTCCATTTGGAATCCCCCAATCTTTAATAATTTTAAAAAACATTGATGTACTAATTTTTTGCCTTCTAACATCTGGATCTACCAATACATCAGCTATATATAAAAATCCATGTAAATCTAAAATACCCATGAGAGTTCCTACAACTTTATTTTCCAATTTAGTTATAATAAATCGTTTTTGTGGGATAACAATTCTATTACTTAGTGCGTCTAATACCTTCTGTGCTTCATGATCCCTATTAGAAAAGGTTGCCAAAAAATTTGAAAATTCTTTTACTCGTTTAGAATAGAAAAGATATGTAAAATCTTCGTTAATAGTTTCATTTCTTAAATTTTGAACAGAAGCAATCAAAGTATGTGTAATACAACCTAATTGTTGATATCCATGCTCTAATAATTTTGTGTCTAGATTGTTAGGCTCAAAAAAGTCTGGCATTGTAAAGATTGCAGGTAAATTATAAGCCTGATAAGCCTTTTCAACAAAAATTATATCCATATCAATTGTATTTAAACCACCTTTATAATTTAAAGGTAAAACAGAATTTGCACGAGCGGTCACCCCCTCATTAAAGCGTAATATCCAACCATTTAAAAAGTAATAGTGATCTGCTGGCCAAGAATTCATTAATATCTCCTGTAAAAATATGATTTCCTCTTTTTCAAACATTCG
>JBHLKB010000326.1:0-3615 GCA_048887205.1 Candidatus Hodarchaeota archaeon | reverse complement strand
TGTTGCTTCATTAATCGGCGAATTGGGCTCCATGCGAAAGAATGTTTCTTTTTAGCCATTTTTTATTCCTCCAACTTTTTTAATCAAAATTTTTAAAAATTTAGATTTTTAATTTTTTTTGAAGTTATTAGTAAAGTTTCTTAGATAATATAATATCTGAAGAGTTATTTAAATGTTATGGCAAATCAGAAGACTGAGAAGAGTTAAATAAAAAAAAAATCACGACAAAAAATTTTTATATTAAAAAATTACCCATCATCTGTGATCACTCAATGGTTGATCATGATAAAAATTTGAAATGTTTTTGTTATTATGACCATTATTCAAATATTCAAATTGGTAAAACCAGTTTTTATATTAGTTTGGCTACGATTTAGTGGCGAATTAAGAAAAATACAATTGATAAAAGTGATCCGCAATAAATGTGAATATAATTAATTATGTGATCATAGAATGGTCAACCCGTCAAAAAATATATATTAACTTTTATAGAAACAAAATTATTCCGATATTAATTTTGGCTAAATCTTCTTTATTATAGTTTTTATGGTGATTTAATGGCGAATTAAAAAATTTTTAATTGAAAAAAATTATCCCCATTGAATTTCATAAGATAAAGTATTTGATCACATCAATTAAGAAATAATCATTTTAAGAAGTAAAAATTAATTATAATCTGGAGATCATAGGGTCAATTGAAATATTAAAAATGATAAGTTTGAAATGGGAATAAACAATTTGGATTTTTAGGGGAAAAAGGTAAAATTTTATAAATTAAAAGAAAAATTTTAATTAATTCTGATTATTTATATTATCAAAAGATAACTAATTAATTCTATAATTTAGATATTAAGAGGATTAAAATGGCGGAACAGCAGATAATGATACCCGGTGCGGTTGGAGTGGCAATCAAGTGTAAAGACGGCGTAATACTCGGAAATGATCGTCGAGCCACTTGGGGTTATACTGTTACGAATAAATCGACTCAAAAAGTGTTTAAAATTACCGATTATATTGGATTAACTTGTTATGGTCTTATAGGGGACTTTCAGATACTTGTTCGGATCTTAAGAGCACAAGCAAATCTCTATGATTTAGAGGCAGGTGAGCGTATCTCAACAAGAAGTATGGGTAAAATGGTCTCTAATTATCTTTACTCTCGGAAAATGATGCCCTTATATACGAATTTGGTGATTGCGGGAATGGATAAAGATGGGCCAAAATTGTATACACTCGACGCACTTGGTTCACTTATGGAAGATGATTATGGAACTGCTGGAACAGGGATGCTACTATCAATTGGAATTTTAGAGGCGGAATATAAAAAAGATATGACTGTTACGGCAGGTGAGAAATTAGTGGAAAAAGCTATCAGGAGTTCTATCGCCCGTGATGCTATGACTGGAAATGGAATAGACATCTTAACTATAACTGCTGAAGGAGCTAAAGAGAAATTTTTTGAGATTAAAGAATTGGGAGAATAAGTCCGTAAACTCCCTAATTTTATATTTCAGATATTCAATATTTAATCAATAAGAATTTATTTTATGAAAGCTTACTAATTATTAAATATCTAACGCTAATAACGGGTAAAACTACATTGAATTTCTCTAATAATACGTATAATAATACAAGAAAGATTCTTGGTTTTACTAAAGATGATATTTTAGAGATAAAAAATAAAATTACCCAAACTAAATTAAAAGAAGCTGAGGAACCAGAAATAAACGAATATTTGAAATCTAAACTCCATCTTTCTTCTGAAATATATGATCAATATGGGAGTTATATTGAGGAGCTTAAGAACTTTTCAGAAAAGTATTTGTTAACTCCTGAAACTCAAAATTATTACAACTTAAAAATGGAAATTTTTAATGAGTTAAGAGTTATATCAGATAATTTACAGAACCTTAGCTCAAATATTCGTAATATAAAAAGAATTTCAAAAGATATTGTAAGTTTAGATAATTATTTGATAAGAATAGAAGAGCTACTTAAAGAAAGTACTCGTTTAGGGTCCAAAATACAGGAGTCTATTAAGGAAATTGACACACTTCAAGGAGATAATACAAAACTTTGGTTTGAAATTAACAAAATTAAGAATTTAAATTTTAAGTTGAATGAGGTTCCTCCTTTTTTAGAGATTTGGGATGAGATAAAAGAACTGGTTATTTTTATTAATAGTATAAACGAAGTCTTTTTGACAAAAAGTAAAAAAGATAAAAAAGAGAGGATTTTAACATTTCATTTTGAAGAAATTTATCAATATTTCAGCTCAAAAGATGGGAGCAAAATTAATTTTTATTCTGACTTAATTTATCTCCTATATTTAAACGATATATTTGAAATATATCATGGAGAAGAATTTATTAATATTCTTGAGAGGAAAGAAGTCATACAAAATCTTAAGGATTTCATAAATCCTTTACTTAAGGAATTAATTATAGATAAATTGTATAATATTCTCAATGAAATTGAAGATATTGATTTAAAAGAAAAAGAATTAAGTTTTAACATAAAAACTCTCAAGGATCAAAAAATTAGTGAATTTTTACCTAAGGTTGTAGATTATTATATTCTGGGTTTGGAAAAGAATTTTCAAGAAAAAATTCATGATATAATTAAAGCTGAGAGATTTGAAGAAGTAGCTAATTATTATTACCAAAAAATTGACGATTTTTCATTTATACTTAACGATATTGAAGATTGGGTCTTAAATATTGAGAATCTGCTCATTCCTTATGAAAACATTACTTCTGGGTTAAGAAAAATTTTTTCTAACTTGAATTCTGAGATATTTCGCAGAAAAAATGAATATCTAAGTTTTATTAAAACTGTCAAAGATGAGGAATTAAGAGTAGAAGTAAGAAAGTTTGTTACAGATAAAATTTCAGAAGTCAATGATTTAATCAGAGCCTATGAAGATGAAGCTTCACTAATAATTAAGGAAGAATTCCCCCAATTAAAAAGAATTAAAGAGATTTTAAATGATTACTATCAAAAAATCCAAAATATTAAAGATAGTGTCTTCAAGAAATTATATTCTATGAAATCAAATGATATTGATATCTATCAAGTTTTTAAGTTTTGGGAAGAAAGTTTAAATCGTAAAAAACAACAGTTAACATTTCTCATATCTCTTCTTCTAAATAAATTATTTAAGAGCTTTAAAGATTTAATTGAAAAAGAGGGAATCTTATTTGCAACAATAACCGAAATTACCGAGCAAACTGAAAATTTCGAGGGATTACCTCTTAACTTTGCATTATCTTCCTTTTTAGCTGAGAAGCTAAGTGAAGAAGAATTAAAAGAAAGAATATCGGAAATAAAATCTAAAATAAATCAATTAAATAATTCCTTAGGTCTATATCAAGTGGAAGTATCAAAATTGGAAACAATTCTCGCAAATAGAGTTAAGATTAGAAAAGGTATTTCTAAATCTGATGTTCAATGTACAGTTTGCCACAAGTTCATTAATTTTGCTAAAGATAAAGTAATTACATGTCCTTTTTGTGCAAGTACATATCATTATCTATGTGTTGCATTCTGGCTTTCCAAATATAACTCATGTCCAATGTGTCAAAATCATTTTCTCGAACCTCATTCAGAACTTTT
>JBHLKB010000325.1:0-3618 GCA_048887205.1 Candidatus Hodarchaeota archaeon | reverse complement strand
ACTGATGCTGCTAAGATTCAGGTATCACGTGGAGGTGTGCCAAGTTCAGTTGTATCTGTTCCATGTAGATATATTCATTCACCAAATTGCTTATTAAAACTTGAAGATATTTATCATACAATCCGTTTGATTGAAGCTTTTATACAAAATCCCGCAGATATATAATTATTCTTCGAGAAATATACCTTCTTCTGAGATTTCAGGACTTATAACTGGTTTGCTGATAAATTTTCTCTCTAATTTAATTCGTTTAAGAAAGAATAGACTAAGCAAATAAAATATCCCCATTGAAGATAACGTAATGGTAATTATTGTTGAGTTTTCAGCATTAACTCCTGTAAGAATTAGTCCAATCATTAAAGAAGCTAGAGATTGACCCGCTGCCATAATAAAAGAAGCTAAGCCAAAATATGCTCCAGAAATATTTGATACGGTTCCGTCGAAATCTGAATTTTCTACCTTATCAGCAGCCTCATAAATTAAAACGCTTGCTAAAGGGGGATCAAATAATCCTAATCCATACATTGAACCTAAGATTGTACCCATAGTAATTATGAATAAGATTAATTCAAATTCAATAGAAAGGAATTCGATTAAAAATAATAATTCTAAAAAACATGCAATAATCGAAGCTATGATGCACACTTTATATGTCTTAAGGATTGAATTCTTTTTAAGCAATCTTCGCCAAATAGAGAATCCTAAAATCTTACTTAAAATTGAGACTATTATATAAATATAAAATTTACTCCCTGTAAATATAAGTGTATAAGTTAGAAATGGAATCACTATGACACCCAATATTCTACCTGATATACTATTAAAGAATCTCACTGCTAGGTGTTTTCTGTATTTTTTGTCCCGTAATGGTGCCCTCATTTGATGATAAAAGGTTTTTAAGGAAGCTCTCTTCTGTCTAATTTTTAGAGTTGGAGATTTATGGAAACTTTCATCTACGGAGAAAAATGTAATTATAATACTAGCTAATGCAAAAAGAGTAAAACCCACCCCTATCCATGGCATGTAGAATAGGATTATTTCTCCTGAATGCTCCCACCATTTTACATTTTCGGGTTCTGGCAATATACTTTCAACAATTAGGGGTAGCATTAACGCGAGGATTGAAGCAATAATATGAAAAAATGTTGTAACTGCTGCAATTTTTTCTCTATTTTCATGAGTTTGTGATTGTTCTGTTAGCATAGAGAGATGAACTGTCATTATTGATGATCCTGCTATTACTTTGATTATTAAAACGCTCCATAAGAAAACTGCCGTAGGAAAATATAATGAATTGTCTTGAGGACACTTAGGTGGCAGCCAGATGATAATACTTGTGAAAACCCAAATGGGTAAACCATAAAAAAGAAAAGGTCGCCGTTTTCCGAATTTTCCTGGTTTTTTATTATCAGCAATTATTCCAAAAATAATTGAGAAAATCGCAGAAATAATCAATTGAAAGGAGATTCCAACCGAAGTAAGGACTGAATCTAAATTGATTGTATAAACATAATATTGAAAAATAAATACACCTATAAACATATTGGTTAAAATCATTCCAAAGTTGCCCAGAGCATATCCAAAAAGACGTTTTCCATGTAACTCCCGAGGTGCCTGAACCATAATAATATAATTTATATATTAAAAATTAACTTTTAGAATTTGAAAAAAGAGGAGTATTATAATAGAAATTTACTAAAAATAAATTCTTATTTATTTTCTTTTTCTTTCTTCCTTTTTTTTACTTTTTTTTGTTGTTCTACAATCACATTACTAATAAATTGGGTTGTTGAATACGCAGATTCAGCCTCGCCAAGACTCAAACCCTCCAATTCTTCCATTTCAGCCTCATCTGCAGATAAACCAACTTCTTTCATGGCATATTCTTTTGCACTCATTTTATGTCTTTTTGTTCTAAGCTCAGCTCTTTGTAAGTAGTAATGACTAGTCATGTGTAGTATCGTACCATCACCATAATCAAATGTAATAACAATTGGAGCTTCTCCATATTTCTGTTGCATTTCTTTACTTACGATTAAGACCTTAACTCGGGTTCTATCTAATATTTGAATGGGGTATGAAGAACCTTCTAACCACCAAATTGGATCAGCATCTTCATTAAATAATCCTTCTAGAAACTTGTTGCTTTTATCTAATACTTCCACCCTTACACAGTCATCTGATGTTGGTTTCTGATTGTATTTTAAATATCGAGGAAAGATTTGTTCGAGAATATTTAATAGTACCCAGTCAGTAGTAAAGAGGAATCCCCCTTTTTTGACAAATTCTTTTATCTTTGGTAACGCATCCTCATACACATTTCCAGGACAATTAATAATTAGAATTTGCTTAGGATTTAACTCAATTTGGCTTACTTCATCTGGTTGGATTAAAATATATGGTACTTTTATTAAATCTAATACTAATTCAATTTTATCATAGGAACCAGCTACTACAACAATCGAGGATTCTTTTACTTTTCTTAAGATTTCCAAATCCATCGGTCGCTCTTTTGCCATTCTCTTTTCCAGTATTTTGGAAGAAGCTTTATAAGCTTGTTCCATCTTTTCAAAATCTCCCATAAATTTTCACTTTATAATTTTTAACATTTTACTTTTTTTTTGAAAAAATATAGAAATTGATATCTTTAAATTTATTCTAAATTTGTTCCATTCTAAAAAAATTAACATTAATAAATTATGATATCAAATTATATAACTATTAGAATTTTGTTATAACAATTTAAATTTGATAAAAATGAACAGAATTGAAATAACCAGAAAGAGAATAATTCTTCTGTGTGGTTTTTTAGTAATTTTCGTGATTGGTACAATTCTTATCTTTATGATACCCTTAGGTGTAAAATCCACTTATAATCAAACTGTTCAAACTTCTGATGGGGTTACCATTTCTTTTAATGTTTTTGAACCAAATAGAGATGGTTTGAACAAGAAAGCTATTATCTTAGGGCATGGAGTAATGTCAAATAAAGAAATGTTAAAAGATTTTGCACTTGAATTTGCAGCAGCTGGGTTTGTAGCAGTTCCATTTGATTTTAGAGGTCATGGACAGAGTACGGGTGAACACAGATGGGGTTCATTAACAAACGACATACAAGCAATTATATCTTATTTAGAATCTAGACCTGACATTGATATTACCAATTTATCTTATCTGGGTTATTCAATGGGGGGTGTAGGATTAACGATAGTTAATGAATCTACTAATTTCAAATGTTTTATAGGTGCGGGTACCAGGTTACCAGAAGACTCGGAAAGGTTACGGAAAGGAAATTCTACTACACCTTTTAATATTTTAATGCTTCTTGGAAGATATGATGAATTAATAACACCAGAGGATTTAAAAGTAAGATTAGCAAAATATATAGGAATTCCAATAGAATTTCTCGATGTTAACAAATTATATGGGAATTTTCAAGACGGGAACGCTTCTATGATATATTTAGATGATCTTTGTAACCACGCATTAGGTAATTGGGACCCAGATTTCATAAGAGAAGCTCGTATTTTTCTAGCCTGTACATTTCCAGATGTAAAACCAATAGACGAGAATTTTGTTATGAACACAAGATTATTTATTCTCTCTCTGCAACTATTT
>JBHLKB010000324.1:0-3621 GCA_048887205.1 Candidatus Hodarchaeota archaeon | reverse complement strand
TCTATCATGTGAAATAGAGCACCATATTACTCGAGATGTCAAAGCATCTTTAGAAGAATTTCTTTCAAAATATTTAGATGGTTAATTTTAATTACTATTTTTAATTTACAGAATTAAAACGCCTTCTTAAAAGTAATAAAAATGTCTGGTGAATTAAAGCAAAAAATAACCGATGTTCATACTCTTTTTGAAAATTTCTCTAACTTTATCGAATTGAGTGATTTTAGATCGTTTTTATTATTTACTCTAACCAGCCAAGTTCCAACTAACATATTAGCACAAATTGGTTTGGGAGGGAGTAAAGAGGTAATTAGTTTACCATATAATCCTAACTTAAAGATTTATTATCAGAAAATTAATTTAATTTCAGCCGGATCATTAATAATTTATGTAAAAAGTGAACCTATTTCTGATAAGTTTGTTTTAGAAAAAGACAATACAATTATTAAAAATTTCTTGAATCCTAATGAAATGAGTCTTGCCTTTAGAGGCAAAGAAAAATTTATTTTTCCTGATATTAGTGATTGCAGTACTTTTGATATTGATGGAGATTCTAAATTAACAATAAAAGTTGATGATTTGTTCCATTCTTTAGAAAGTTTCTTAGCCGTTGCTGAACCAAACTTACTCTTTGTTGTAGATGCTAATGATGAAGCAAGGTCAGATTTAATTTTCACATTTAATATGATGCCGGAAATGCCAAGTCGGGTGGATCAAAAAGTTTTAAAAATCGATGTTTTCTTTGATAAAGACCATATGACTAGAGATAAAACATATTTAAAACGGGAAGAGGATTACACTATAAATTTCTTACAAGATATTAAAGAAGTTGGTCATGCTGAATTGTATAAGTCAGCTTTCTCATTAATACTACATGTGAAATCATTTTCAAAACCAGAATAGATCCTACATCTTTTTTATAAGTTACTTTTAATAAAATGTGTATTATCGCGTTAATATTATTATTACTTTTATTAGGTATTTGAGTGAATCATATTCGTCAGCAATTAAGTGATTAATATCATTAAAGGATTAATATAATCAATTTATAAAACATCCGACAAATATTATAAAGTATAAAATTCAGCAATCAGTTATTTTTTAACTTTATGTAAAAAGGGTTGTGTTAAATGAAGATAATTACAATAAACTTACCAGAGAAGTATTTACAAGCAATCCAAATATTGAACGATATGGGTGTCTATCCCTCCCGGAGTGAGGCGATAAGAATTGCTTTGCATGAATTTTTGTCAAAGGAATTGAATATGTTTAAAGATCTCGACGATGAGAGTTTTAAAATGCTCATAAGAAGCAAATTAAATAATAAGAACTAATCTACCTTTTTTTTCCATTTTTAGATGCTCGAGATTTGAAATTATAATTATAAAATAATAAATTAAGATTCAGAACATTCATTAATTAAAGTATTAAATATAAAAATGACACAATTTAAGTTATAAATAATACTTTAAAGAATTCGATATATTATGAAGAAATTGAAATCTACCCAAGTATTGATATTATTAACTCTTTTTTCATCTGCTCTTTTTAGTATAATAACTCCAATGGCAGAAGAAATCTCTTCAGTTTTGGGTTTTGATGAAAATCAAGTAGCATTTATTAATTCAATGTTTTTAATGGTTGGTGCTTTAAGTTCTCTTATATGGGCAGTGTTGGGAGATAAATTCTCAAGAAGAATTTTGTTAATTATCTCAACACTCGAATGGTCAATACTAACGCTATTAACAGTCTTCTCAAATAATTTCATTTCCTTATTAACATATCAATTGATAACAGCAATAGGATTTGGAGCAGCTCTGCCTATAATCTTCTCATTAACAGTTGATTTAGTTGAATCCAAAAATTGGGGTAAACAGTTTGGTACTCTAAGCGCTATATATGTTTTAGGTAACGGTCTTGGGCAAATTCTTTCAGGATTCTTAATTGATTATTATTCATGGCAAGTACCAATCTTAATCATTTCTATAAGTGGATTTGTTTG
Organism: Candidatus Hodarchaeota archaeon; assembly: GCA_048887205.1. Classification (GTDB taxonomy): domain Archaea; phylum Asgardarchaeota; class Lokiarchaeia; order Sigyniarchaeales; family SOKP01; genus Loki-b32. The sequence goes on along the minus strand of JBHLKB010000324.1, from coordinate 1,619 downwards.
TACTGGATTACTCTTTTTAATTGAAGAACCAATAAGAGGAGGTAAAGATGATATTTATAAAGCTATTGATGAAGCTGCTCTTGGAGTAGGGTATAAGATCAAATTTGATGATCTTAAGCAAATTTGGAAGATTAAATCAACTTTATGGATATTACTATTTAATTTTACCATGTTTATATCTATTGGTGCAATATCTTCTTTCTTTATTTCCATGCTTAAAAATGATTATCCATGGATTAGCTCAACTTTTGCAACAGGGATTTTAATATTAATTTTTGGATCACAAATCCCAGCAGGTCCCATATTTGGGAAATTTGGGGACAAAAAATACAAAACTGATAAAAATGGTAGAATGAAAGTTGTATTGACGTGTCTAGTAAGTGGATCAGTCCTTTATATTATAGCCTATTCTTTGTTCTTTATATCAAATGATTTACCAATTCTAATTTTGTTCATTATTTTTGCTCTAATAGGCGCTTTTCTATTTGGAGGTATTGATCCCTTAACTCAAGCAACTCTTGGAATTAATCCTCCGCAAATCAGATCAACAACCTATAGTCTTAATTATCTAAGCTATACATTCGGTAGAAGTATAAGTTTACTACTACTCGGACAATTTTTTGTAATTTTTAACGATCTTTATAGTCCAGGTTACCTTATTTTATCAATTATGGCTTTAATTTGTACGATTATACTAATCCCAATTATTAAATTATTACCTAAAGACATAGATAATATTAAATCTGGGCAAATTTGAAATGGATATAAAAACAGAAATATGTAGTGGGTGTGGACAATGTATTGTTGTTTGTCCAGTTCAGGCAATTTCATTAGTAGAAAACAAAGCATTTATTAATAAGGATCATTGTGTAGAATGTGCTGTTTGTTATCGATATGCTGAATGTCCAGTCAAGGCAATTAAATCTAGCAGATTAAAATGGCCAAGAATAATTCGGAGCCCTTTCAGTAATGTAATAGCTCCACATAAAATTACAGGATTTCCTGGAAGAGGCACTGAAGAAATGAAAACTAATGATTTGACAAATCGTTTTGTAATTAATGAAATTGGAATTTCCATTGAAATAGGACGCCCTGGTTTAGGATCACATCTTAGAAATATTGAACTATTTACTACAAGACTTTCAAAAATTGGTGTAGAATTTGAAAAAGAAAGCCCAGTAACAGCAATTATTATTGATGATGAAGGGCATATAAATGAAGATATTAAAGATGAATTTGTTCTCTCTGCGATTATTGAATTTAAGATTTCTAAAGAAAAATTGAATCAAGTATTACGAGTAATAAGGGATGTAGAAAAAGATATTGATACTGTTTTCTCTGTTGGTATTATTTCAAGAGTTATAGAAAACAATATTGACCCTCTTATTAATCTATTATCGAAAGAGGGTTTTGAACCAAGACAAAATGCTAAAATTAACATTGGATTAGGAAAACCATATAAAAGAGGTGCGTAAGAAATTGACTCATTCTTTACATAGGAGAGGAAACATTGAAGATTTAAAGGGAGATTATGTAGTTTTAGCTATACTTGCAGCTGGTATAAATGATAAATATCAAGATTCACGTAAAAAATTAATAAGGATTGGTGAAATTTTAAA
>JBHLKB010000323.1:0-3624 GCA_048887205.1 Candidatus Hodarchaeota archaeon | reverse complement strand
TTATTGGCAAAAAGGGGTGCTAATGAAAAACACATAAAATTAACCGCTTATTTTATATTGATCGGTGCAATTGGTTCAATAATTATAGCTCTAAATCCACATGATACTTCACGTTTCTTCCACTTGATTGGAGCATTTATTTATTTTATTGGTGTTGTAGTCATACAATCGTTTTATTTTAAAATGGAGTTAAATACCGTAGATATCCCTAAATACTTGCCATTTATTAGTATCTTAGTTGTTGTAGTTTATTTTACCTTCCTAAGCTTAGAAATTGTAGTATTAATAACCGGCTTTTTAAGAGAAATAGCATGTTTTTCAGAATGGATGGCATTTTTCTCATTAATGGTATGGCTTGGTCTCCACGGATACTATACCCATCAAATTAAATAAATTTCATTTTTTTTATTTCTTATTTATTATACTTTAATCTAAAGCTATTTTTTTACCACCATATAGCCCAAAATTGTAATACTTTCTGATTACATCTACATCTCTAAATCCAGCTTCTTCTAACCACTTCAAATGATTCATGATTGATTCTGGACTATCTTCCTCATAGTATTGTTCGATATTTTTATCCATTCTTTCTTTAGATAAGTTTTGACTTAAAAATTCCGTCCATTTTTTCATATAAAAATTCTGAATTTCATCGTTAGGACCAATAAGTATATCTAAATTGTAAAACCATCCACCTTCCTTTAAAGAATTAAAGATTTTTTGATAAAATTTCTTTTTATCTTCAGGAGTGAGTAAATGATGTAATGCTAAAGAAGAAATAGCCAGATCATATTTCTTATTAAAATTAAAGGTATAAAAATTCTCAAGAATATATTCGATATTTTCATATTCCGATAATTTTATTTTTGCCAATTCAAGCATATTTTTAGTCATATCCATGCAAGTTATTTGGGCATTAGGAAATAATTTCTTAATCTTTAAAGAAAGAGTTCCTGTTCCACATCCAAGATCGATTACATCAATCTTCTTATTTTTTTCAAAGGGAATTATCAAAATCAAATCCTTTACCATTTCATCATAAAAAGGGACTAGTTTTACTATTAATTTTTCAAAACCAATAGCAGCGTTTTCAAATGTATCTTTAATCTGTTCCATTTTTTCGAATTTTTCTTCTCTTTTCATAGTAAACAAATTTAAGGATGATTTTTTTCTTTTTACTTTCTTAAATTTAAAAACAAAAGAAATAAAAATTAATTTCACTGAATTTACTTTGTAGTAATTAATAGAAATGCAATTAATTTATATTAACATTTTTTTTAAATTAAAGATGTTTGATGTAGATCAATGTGTTAAATGTGGAACTTGCTTAGCAAGTTGTCCCGTGATTGAATTAGATATTAATCAAGCTCAAGAAGAAATTAAAAATTTAATTGCTGGTTCAAGCTTTATTGTTGATGAATGTGCGATATGTGGGACATGTGATCTTAACTGTCCTAATAATTTGACTCCAATGGATTTAATTAAAGAATTAAAATATGCTAAAATAAAAGAACTGGAAGCAAATGGAAAAATTCCAAGATCTAACAAGTTTATTTTTCCATTCCATAAGCCAAATATTTTTTTATTTTGGGAAGAAGTAATTATGTCACCTGAAGAAGCAAAGAATTTAGAAAAATGGAAATCACCTCAGAAAACTGAAGAATTAGTTTTATTAGGATGTGCTATTTCTTATGGATTGCAAAATTTTTTTAAAAATCCTACAATAGAGGGATTATTAAAAGATAAAAACATTGCTGGTGGTATTGAACACTGTTGTGGGGAAGTTTACCACAGAACATGTTTTCCTATTTCGAAAGCTGAAATTGAAGATCGTCTTTACGCCAAATTTTCTAATTTAGGAGTTAAAAAATTAATTGTCTTCTGTAACGAATGCTATGAAGCTTATAGCAAGGAATATAAAAAAATTTCAAATGATTTTGAGATAATTTCAATGTGGGAAGTTATCGCAAAGGCAATAGAAAGCGGTGATTTAAAAATAACAAATAAATTAAACCTAAAAGTAGTGCTTCAGGATCCCTGTGTTGTAAAAAAATATCCCGAATTAATGGATTATCCTCGAAAAATAATAGAAGCTACTGGGTGTGAAATTATTGAATTAGAACATAATCGTGAAAATGCTCTTTGTTGCGGTCTATCACTTGGTCTATTGAGTCGTAAAGCCATGGAAAAAATTCGGAAAAAAAGATTTGATGAAATTAAGAAAGTAGAAACTAAATATATAATTAATACTTGTATAGGATGCATATTTAATTTTTCATTGGATTTTAAAATTCAAATGAAAAAATATAAAGTGTTGTCAGTATTGGATCTTTTAAGAATGAGTTGTGGCGAAAAAATTGATGAATTTAAAAATGTTAAAACTATGAATAACGTAATAAATGAAGCTATGGCAATGGCTGCTAGAAGAAGACAAAAAAAAAATCCATAAAATATGTTTAAAAAAAATTAAAAATTACAATTTTTCTCCTTTCAATTCTTCTTCATATTTCTTCCTACGCTCCGTTAGATATTCTGGTATCGGTACATCCCACCACCCGACCGCTGGTGATCCAGTGAAGGGAAATTCCCTTTGTACTTCAATTTCTATAACAGAAGGTTTGCTTGATTTTGCTGCTCTTTGTAAAGCCGGAATTATCTCTTCTTTCTTAGAGATCTTCTCAGCATAGCAACCAAAGGCATCCCCTATTTTAGCAAATTCCGGAGAATATGTGTTCCCATTTTTATCTTCAAAAGCGGTTCCATATCCTCTTTCTTCTCCAAATGCTGCTTGCTGTAAATCTTTTATCGCAATCCAACCATGATTATTCAATACAATAAAGAAAATATTGCTTAATCCGAGTTGTACAGCCACAGAAAGTTCTGAAATTGTCATCATAAAATCACCATCACCTACAAGAGCAACAATCTGTCTGTCGGGTTTACCTATATCAATTGACCCCAATTTAGCACCAATCGCAGCAGGAACACTATAACCCATTGTTGAGAACCCACCTGCGGTTAGGCAGGTTTTTGGTTCATAGAATTCTAATTCTTGTAGCATTTGAGCTTGTACATTGCCAGAGCTGGTAACGATTACGGCATCTCTTTCAAAGAACTTTCTAATTTCACTAAGGACAGTCGATATCATTACCGGGACTTTTGAATCATCTGTGTTTTCTGCCAGAAATTCAAACCATTTTTTTTTTTCTTCTTGGATTTCTTTAAAATACTCAGAATTTTTGTAATCAACTGAATAATCACCTAGTTCTTCAATAATTTGCTGTAAGCAAGCCTTTGCATCTCCGATGATACCTACAGAGACAGGATAATTTTTCCCTATTTCATGAGGATCAATGTCAATCTGAATTAATTTTGAAGGAGGAATTGAAAAACTTACACCTTTTTTATATGAACTTGCAGTTTCATCAGCAAACCGACAACCTATGGCAAGAATCACATCTGATTGAGATGTCATCTTTAAACCAATAGTTGTTCCCTTTGAGCCAGCAGCCCAACAAAAAAGCGGATGATCATTTGGATAAGCATCCTTAGCCATCATTGTGGTTACAACAGCCGAACCCAGTTTTTCTGCGAAGACTTTAATTTCATTAAAAGCTTCAGCAG
>JBHLKB010000322.1:0-3630 GCA_048887205.1 Candidatus Hodarchaeota archaeon | reverse complement strand
GAAATCTCTTTATCAAAATTTATTGCTGCTTTTAACATTGAAAATATAGGAGAATCAATCGCTAAACTTATTACAGATGCGGGTTTTGAAAGTATTGAGTCTATTAAAAATGCTAAAATAGATGAATTAGCGAAAATTGAGGGAATAGGTGAAATAAACGCACAAACTATTATTGATGGTGTCAATAGACTTTATAATGAAATGATTTCTGTTTTAAAAAAAGGGATTATTAAAATAAAGGAGCCTTCAAAAGGAAAGCTAAAGGGAAAGTCATTTTGTTTCACAGGAGCATTAAAATCAATGACACGAGATCAAGTAAAAATTTTGCTAGAAGAAAGGGGTGCATTATTTAAAAATAGCGTTGTAAAAAACTTAGATTACTTAGTTACTAATGATCCGCATTCTGGGAGTGAAAAAAATCTAAAAGCTAAAGAATATGGCATTGAAATTATAACTGAAGAACAATTTTTAAAAATTTTAAAATCAAAATAAAATATCTTAGGAATTAAAAAGCTAAAGCTTATTTAAAATCCAATTTAGGAAATTAATTTAACTTTATTAATGCGATGACAAAACTTATCTCTTTAAGTAAGCTAAAGATGGATAACTTTAAAAGGATTCTTAAGCAAGATTTGAACGTAATTTTTTTCCCTAAAATTTTTATTTCATTCTAATAATTTTTATTATTAGTTTAAAAAATTTAATTAAAACTAACTTATGTGATTTATTAAAATGAGTCAGATTCAGATAAGCCTTCCTAATGAACCGAAGAGCATTACAGAATCCTTAATAACTGCTTTAAATGAGAGACTTAAGATTAAAAATATGATTTTATTAGAAGGAAATAACAACTCATTAGCCATTATTCGCTGCCAAAAGAATTCGGTTCCTAGAGTACTTGAAGTACTGAACGAATTAGGAATAGGAATTGAATATGGAATAATAGATATCTTAAAATTACAAGTAACGATTCCAGAGTTAGAAGAGGAGCAAATAGATGTTTCTGAAGAGATTTCGAGCAGAGTATCCGTAGAAGAAATCGAATCCACAATAAAAGAAGGAATGGAATTGAACATTGATTTTTATCTCTTTATTATAATAGCTGCTTTCATCGCAGGGGCAGGACTTATTTTAAATTCTACTGCTATTATTATCGGGTCAATGATCATATCTCCATTAATGGGACCGATTCTTGGTGTTTCATATGGAATGATAAGTAAAAATTATAACTTAGTTAAAAAGGGAATATTCGGACAATTAATAAGCGTTATTATCGCAATAGGAATTGGAGTTTTACTGGCAAGCTTAGCTTTCCTTATTTATAGTTCACCCTCTATAACAAATGAAATGATGAGTAGAAATTTCCCGACGATTTTTGATTTAATCGTTTCTATCGGTGCCGGCTTAGCTGTAGGATTTGCTATTACGGGTAAAATACAATCTTCTTTGGTAGGGATTGCTATTGCGGTATCATTGATGCCTCCTGCCGTTAATATTGGAGTAACTTTAATTTATGGAAATTTATTTTTATCACTTGGAAGTTTTGTTCTTTTAATGTCAAATATTCTTGCGATTAATTTAATGGCAATTTTGATATTTAAACTTAAAAAAATAAAAATTTTGGAAAAAAAGTACCTTTTTTGGAAGGGTCCTGAGGAAAAGGTGGGTCAAATAAGTTTAGGTGTAAAAATTGTTAAAAAAAAACCTAAAAAGGCTAAATAATAAGGACATCTTACTAACATATATCTCAAGAAATTAATAATTTTCCCGATCGTTTAGATTTATCTGATCTTAATTGTTTTAAGGGAAGAGAACGCGATATTTGTTTTTCGAAATTAGAAGGTCAAGGGAAAAAATCCGAATTTAGGAAATTAATTTAACATAAAATAAATATCATTATCAAAATTCATTACTGTTTTTAGCGTTGAAAATATTGGAGAAGTAGGAGTGATTTTATTTTTTTATGCATAACATATAAATTAAACTTCTTTCTAATTATACTCCAAATACCAATAAAAAGAATAGGTGATTTTGTAATGGAAAATCTTGATACTCTTGAAAGAGTTGCAAAAGAAAATTTAAGTATAGCAAAAAATGAAAAAAGGGTTGCAATGGATGCTAAAAATATCGCTAAATTTGAAATAAAAAAAGCTAAAGCTAGAGAAACACTCGTAAAAAAAGAACTTGAATTAACAAGAATTAGAAAAGATTTAGCTGAAGAGACAACAAAATTAATAAATAGTAAACTGAAAGCTAAAGAACTTCTAAATTTATCGGATTCTGGATTGAAAATTGAAAAGGATCAAGCTGTTTTTAACGAAAAGGTGGCTGATATCCAAGAAGAGATTGCAGAAATTCATAAAAAAATTGCGAAAACCGAAAAAGAAATCGCTGAAGAAAACAAAAAACTAATGGATGAAAAAATAGACATTGCGAAAGAAAGAGAGAAATTAGGAAAAAGACAATTATCTTATATCAAACTTGTCAGAAGTTCAGCAATAGAAGAAAAAATAACCTCTGCTAACGACGATTATCTTTCTCAACAAAAAAAGTTAAATAAAACTGAGAGAAAAGCTATCGAAAAGAATGAAGATCTAAAAAAATTACAAAATAGGTTATCTGATTTAAAAAGAGAGCTTTCCATAAAATTATCTGAACGGGAAAAAGTAAGACCATCCCCATCCACTCCAACTACTGATTTATAGGAACTTTCTTTCTAAATTTATTTAGCAAATAGAAAAAGTAAAATATTAATCAAAATTGAACATATAAAATTAAAATTTGAAATTTGGTGTGGGTTGGATTATGCTTTTTCAGGATTTATTTTCAGTTGTAATAAATTGGTTAGCTGATAACTTTGTTCCATTGTTAATTTCGGCTATTGTAATCGTTGTAGGATATGTGATACATTTAATTCTTAAACGACAAATAAAAAGATTAGAAAGAAAACATAAATTAAATGAAAATACCTCTAGAAATTTAACAAAGGTTCTAAAATATATTATAGTTTTAATAATAATATCAGCAGTATTTTTCCAATTCGCTGAAAGTTTAGGTTTAATTACTACTTTATTTTCTTTGGTTGGCGGTACAATAATAGGTTTTGCTGCTATGAGTACACTTGGAAACGCTATTGCAGGATTTATTATTATGCTTTCACGACCTTTTTCTGTGGGCGATAGAATTTTATATAATAATAAAATTGTAGATATTACAGATGTTAAATTGATATTTACAACTATGGTTGATCTTAACGGAATAAAGATTTCAGTACCCAATCAAAAATTATTGTCAAATGAAATTATAGATCTCGGAAAAGATTCTATAATCAGGAGAGAAATTACTATCACACCTGGATTTGAAGAAGATCGAAATAAAGTAGAAAAAGTTTTGTTGAATTCTGTTAAAACTGTGCCACAAGTTTTAGAAAAGCCTGAACCATATGTTTGGATAAATAGTTTTCAAAATTATGCTGTAGAGTATAAATTATTTGTATTTATTGATGATGTCATGCATCTGCCGGTAATTGACTCTGACTTACATAAAGCTGTTTTAGATGCCTGTAAACAAAATAATATCGATATTAGGACACCTCTTCTTCATCGTCAAATTAACGATTAAAACTTAATA
>JBHLKB010000321.1:0-3632 GCA_048887205.1 Candidatus Hodarchaeota archaeon | reverse complement strand
AATAAAAGGTTTTACTTTACTATCATTACTAGTTGATATGGTTGCAGCCACTGCAATCCCTTCAGGAATATTATGTAAAGCTATTGCTAGAGTTATTAAAATTCCGAGTTCGAATTCTTTTAGAGTTCCAATAAATGTAGCCATACCCTCAGGGAAATTATGAATAAAAACACCTAATGTAACCAATACTGATGTTTTTCTCAGTTGTTTTTGTTGAGATAGATTTTTGCGATGTTGATGACGATGTTGATATCCATGATCTTTTCTTGAAGAATGAATATTGCCTTCAACATCAGTACCATCTTCATATTCATAGCGATGGGATATTCCCATATCTATTAAAAGCATTAATCCCATTCCTAGTAGAAAGAATAAAATCCCTGCAAAAATACCATTTGTTTGAATTCCTTCTTGTAATAATTCCATAAATGAGAGAAGAATCATAACACCAGCAGAAAATCCCATAATAAATGAAATGAGTTTTTTACTTGGTTTTCTTACAACAAATGTAATAAGACTTCCTATTCCAGTTGATAATCCTGCAATTGTGCTTAATAAAAATGCTACTAGTATTGATTCCATTTTTATACTACTCTAATTGAAATGGTTAAATATTAAGAAGTATATCTAATTTGTTATAATATATATTGTAAACTTCTTGTTAATATACAGAGATTATCTGATTTTGGCAATCATTTTTCAGATTAAAATCAAATCTATTAGTTGCTCCTAATAAGAAAGATGTATTTTCATATTTAAAGATTATGAAATCTCTATTCTGATGTTGTAAAGTAAAGTTATTAATGATTTATTAATAATAAAAAATTATGAGAAAAATTAGTGAAGCGGATAAGTTATTCTATTTCGAAAAGAACTTCTTTACTATTGATGGTGTGTGGATGCTAGAAACTGAAAAAGAAGTAGGGTGGGATATTGCTTTAAAAATTGATAAAGCAGTTTGGATAAGACTCATGAAAATAATATTCAGAAGAATTAAGAAATATCTGAATATACATACGAATAATTTAAATGATCTAATCAAAATAATTACGTTTCGATGGTCGATAGAGGGTTGGAAATATCTGGTTAATCAAATTTCTGATAAAGAAGTAATTATTGAAATAAAAGATTGTCCCTATAAAGCAATAATGGATAGAAATCCAGATCGTCAAGATAGAATACCTTTAATATGCAAAAATATGTGTTTCCCTTTTTATAAAGCTGCTTTTGAAGAATTTAATCCAAAAATAAAATTTGAAAGAAATAAGTTTATGGGATTAGGAGATAAAGAATGTGATTTTTGTTTCAAATTAATAGAGGAATAACCACTCTAAATTAATTCGCATATATAATTTTAAAGTGTTTAATTTGTTTCTTTATAGTAGAGATAACCATATTCATCTCATTTTCAGTAATTGAATATAGATTGAATATTGAATCGTCAATTTCTTTTAATAACTGACAAACATTTTCATTTATATTTCCATAGTTTTTCTTTAATAAATTACTTAATATGTCTACTTTTTCAGCAATTTTAATCTTAATTTCGTTATTAGTTTTAACAATAGGTAAATGTCTAACCATATATTGATTTAGATTAATTGTTGTATCTTTCTGATTGTTTATAGCATAAATACAATAAAATTGGATTAAAATTGAATTGAGAACTGCGCATAAATATTTTAACTCATTAGTATCCTCATGCAGTAATGAATAAATCGACGAAGTAAAACATAAATTATCTTCAGTATAAATTGTTTCAGGAATTATGTTATTATGCTTGATTAATAATTTAGGTTTAATGTAATATTCATAATCATTTCCCTTCAAGATATTAGCATCAAGCTCTTCAAGATCAAATGATTTAGTTTTCTTAATAGTATAATAACTGAAATCATTTCTTGCGCTTATAAAAAAGCAAGAACCATTAGTATCTTTTCTTAATTTTCTTCTCACTAACTTTAATCCTGCTTCTTCTTCCCCTCTAATCATTTTTGGAAAATCTATATGATTTAAATAATTTAAATCTCCAATACTTTCAATTTTCTCAATTAGTTGATATCGCTCTTTATTAGGTTTAATTCTAATCCGATTTAATTCGACCGTAATAGATCCACAAAAAGGACAAGTATTCTCAAAAGTATACGGATATAGCTTTTTAGATTTTAAACTTAGGGGGCATTCTACATTGAAACAAATTCTTAATTTATCAAATACCTGATTCAGATATGTGGTAATTTGATATTGGGGATAATCGAAAACCTCTAAATTATATTCTTGATTTTTATTTTTTTGGTATATGAAAATTTGCACTTCATTCGTTGCTTTTCTAAAGAGTTTAGCTCCAATATCAAAAATCTTTAATATTGAGGCATTATCAAGCAAGTTATTCCGGAATTTGATATAACCTTGCCTGATAAGAAAACTTTTGGGTATTAAAAATCCAATGATTCCAGAATCTATCCAATCAAGGGATTTAATCAAAAATGTGCAATAGATATCATTATAAAATAGATTTTGATTTTTTAAAATAGATTTCTCTTCCTTACTTAAGATATTACCATATGGAGGATTTCCAACAATAATATCGAAATATTTCTTATTAAACAATTTTTTCGGCCAATCATTAGAAAATAAACTATTCTCTACCTTTAAATTTAAAAATACAGAACTAATTGGTTCTCCTTTTTGTAATTCAATTTCTTTATAGAACCAAGAAAATAATTTTAGAAAACATAATTTAATCGCATATGGATTTATATCTAATCCATAAATATTTCTTAGGATTATTGTCTTTATTTCAATTGGATTAATCTCTTTACTCAAATTTTGGATTAACTCAAAAAGAATATTGGCTGCGGAGATTAAAAAAACACCAGAACCACATGCAGGATCGCATATAGAAAGATTGAAAAGAATTTCAATAATTTTTTTCTTCACTGATTGTTCTAACAGATATAATTCCTTTAAGTTTCTAATATCAAAGTTGATATTTCTTAAAGACTTTAAATTTTTATTAATTATTTCAATTATTGATTTTGAAATGATAAATTTTGATATTTCTTCATTTGTATAATAGACACCCTCCTTTTTTCTTTTATTATAGCTTTCCAGAAATAATGATTCATTTTCTTTTACTAATTTTAGTAATTTTTTTAATAGATGATGATTCTTAGATTCTACAGCACGATCGAAAAGATCAATGTATGTTTTGAATTTGAGATCGACCCAACTCGGAATTTTGATAATGCTCACCTAACATTATGATATTATAGTAATGATGCAGAAAATTTATCAAGATAACAAAAAATATTTTTATGAGTTTTTAATATGGAAGCAGGATATTGGGGTGTCACTTTAATATCATCTGAAAGGCAATTTCGCACAGCTTCTGCTTTCCTCTTATCAGGACATATACAAATTATATTTTTTGCACGTAAAATTTCCTGAATTGACATAGATATTGCCTTTTTCGGAACATCTTCAATTGATCTAAACCAACCTTCACCTACTTGCTGGTTTCGACATTTTTCATCTAAATCAACGATAATATAAGGATCGTTTATTATAAAATCTGCGGGCGGATCATTAAAAGCTAAATGTCCATTTTCGCCAATTCCTATAAAAGCAAC
>JBHLKB010000320.1:0-3649 GCA_048887205.1 Candidatus Hodarchaeota archaeon | reverse complement strand
CCAGAGCCAGAGCCTATTATAGAACCGGAACCAGAGCCCATTGTAAGACCAGAGCCAGAGCCTATTATAAAACCGGAACCAGAACCTATTGTAAGACCAGAGCCAGAGCCTATTATAGAGCCAGAACCAGAGCCTATTGAAGAACTGGAACAAGAACCTATTATAGAACCGGAACCAGAACCAGAGTCTATTGAAGAACTGGAACAAGAACCTATTATAGAACCAGAACCAAAGTTTATCAAAGAACCGGAACTAAAACCTTTTATAAAACCTGATATTGAAGAAATATATAAATCTCTGCCGGAACCTAAACCAGAAACGTTATTTGAACCCACATTGGACCATAAAACTGAGCCAGAATCAGAACTCAAACCAAAATTAGAAAGAGAGGAAGAAAGTAAGCAAGAAGTCAGAAAAAACGAATCCTTTAAAGATTTTTAGTTCTTTTTTATTATCTTTTTAATATGAAACATCTTCTTGGTTTCTATCACTAATTTTTAAATAGAAACATAATTAAATATTCTATAATCAATATGGTAAATCTTGAAAGGCTGGAAGAGAATATTTTAAAGGAGATTAATAAACTCCGTAATTTAGGGGAGCATTCAAGGAAAGGGAGTGATCATCTTTATTATAGGTCTAACAGTAAGTTTGAACCTGGTGAATTAAAGGAGGTAAGACGTCAAAAGAAGGTGGTTTATGAAATAATTTGTATTTATGATATTTACACGGAAACAGAATTTTTACATACTCCTGAAATGGATGAATTATATACTGAGAATTATAAGGACAAATTTGTTTTTGATAAAGATTTCAAACTTTTAGAAATTCAAGATATACGCAAGAATCATTAAATAGATACTTGGTAGAGCTCGCATCAGAAAAACGTTTATTGGGTCATTTTTTAGAGTAGCGCAAAGAAACTAGGAGTTATTACTTCCCTTCTTATTTTTCCAATTCAGAAATTATTAAAAATCTTTTTTATATGGATTTAAATAAGATGAACTATTTTCAGCTCGTATTTAATTATGAAAGAAATAATTAAATCCATTTTATAAACGATTAGGTTTGTGAGAATATTTTTAAATTTAGGTTTCATCAATAATATCAACAAAAATACTATAAATTTTTAGGAGGTTTAAATTCATGAAATTAATTACAGTTAATTTACCGGATTCATATCTAAAGTTATTAGAAAAGAATAGTTTATGCTCTGGTATTAGTAGGTCAGAACTTCTTAGGCAAGCAATTAGATCTTACTTAATAAAGGAATTAAAATTTGCTAAGAGATTAGAGAAAGCCCTTGAAGATAAAAAAATAACCAGATTTTTTAATTATTGTATCAATTGTGATCAAAGGCTTCATACTATATCAAGTGGGAATCACCATTTTCATAAAAATGTTGAAGTATTTGAATTAAGATTTTGTTGTTCATGCTATGAACGCTTTAAGGATATCTCTATTGACGAGTTTCCAGAGCATTTAATAAAGAAAATTCAGAGAAAGATAAAAATATTTAAGAATTACATGAACTCAGATATGATATATTAATGAATTACTATAATACATTGCGTGTTGAATAAAATTAACCGAAAGTAAAAACTTAATATGCTCTTATTTATTTTGATGAAAGTAGAAGATAAAAAATATTAATAATTTCGAAAAATAATGATTAAATCAATATTAATTTGTGATTCTCAAGGATATCCCTTTTATTCTAAGAAGTTTGATCCAAATATGGGAGAGATAGATCCGACAATTTTTAGTGGTTTAATATCAGCTATCGGGGCAATAGGGAAACAATTATTTAAAGAGGAGATTGCTACAATATCCTACGGTGAAAATTATGAAATAACTATTATAACAAAAGATTTATTGGGTGATCAAAAATCTATTTATTTTGTTTTTTTAATTGAGGGAGATAAAAATATTAAATTAATGAAGCAGTTGAGCACTAATATATTCATAGAGACTAAGCATGTTTTAAAAGATCCATCAGCGGCTAAGTTGGATATCAAAGACAAGGTAGACAAATTATTAGTAAATTTATAAAAATTGTAGTTTAATTGGTGCTAGTTTTTTAGAAGCTCTCTGATATAATAATTGATTCGTCATTAAAATCCAATTTTAGATATAAAAACCCCCAAAGATGAATATATATTTTTAAATGAAGTCTACTTACTTTAATGTTAATATATTTTGGTAATGATTCAAATGTCGTATAGTCAGCCTCCTCATTTAACAGATGAAGAGATAAAAGAATTTATAAATAGTGCCAAAATAGCAAGAATATGTACTCATAATAAGGACGGCACTATTCATGCGGTTCCTGTTTGGTTCTATTATGATAATGAAAGATTGTTTATTGGAACTCCGAAAGCTAGCCGTAGATTTCGAAATATCAAACGTAATAATAATGTTACGGTATTAATCGATGAAGTAGGCCCCCCAACGAGAGCTGTTATAATATATGGTGAAGCAAGTATAGATGAAAAGAATACTGATGAAATAGCTCACTCCATATTCAGTAGATATATGTCTGAAGAAGAAGCGAAGGGATATTGGAAAGGTTTATCCGAAATAATGGATGGAGTAATAGTTATTATAAAACCGATTCACATGGCTTCTTTTGATTATAAAAAGGATAAAAAATATTTTGATGCTACAAAAAAGTATATTTCATAGACTAATAGTTTTAGATATCATTATAAAAGAATATTATTAAATCTTTTTTTTCCCTTTTGATTAATAAAATCTGTAAAATCATATAAATTTAAATTCTCCTTTTTTTAGCTTCATAAATAATTAGATTAATTAGTTCATTATGAATCAGATCTAATGAAGGTAAGTTAAATATATTAAATTAAAACCTAAAAAGGTGGTAATCATAGTTATAAAAGAAATTCTCGAAAAGCTAAAAGATAAGAAAATAGCTGTATATGTGAAAGATGTGGCTGAAAGAAGCTGGTTTTCAGGGGTATTAGAGTCTATTACTGATGAGAGTGTTGAGATATGGGAAAAAACTGATTATTCTGAATGTCGATACTACATACCAATTTCAGAAATTGTTGTTGTTTCAGAAAGTATGAGCTAGAAGGTTCGGCAGTTTCATATTTTTTATAAAAAACTAGATAAAAAATTTAAGGTTTTTATACCTTTTTATACATCTTATATTCTGTGGATGCTATAATGAAAAAGCAAAGTATAAATTTTTATAAATAGATAATGAAAAAGGATTATTAAAAAAGAAATTTTGAATGAAATAGTTATGAGTTATTATATTATGGATTTATTATTATTTTTTATAATAAATAGTGCAAATATTGTCATATCTATTATTTATATCTCACGTGTTAAAAAGCCAGGATTAGAACATGATTTAGGTATATTATATATAGCACTGGGTATTCCTACATTAATATTTATGATTTTGAATATTATTTATATACGAGAATGGTGGTATTGGGTTTTTCCATCGATTTTTCTAATATTTATCATTTTTGAGCTTATCATAGATTATGTCAAAAAAATCGAGTTTCGGAAGCCACGGAACATTCGAATATTAGCCCCATATTTAGTATTATATTATGTCAGTATCATTTTGATGTGGGGGTTAACTTGGACATTAGGAGTCTTGTATGGAGCGATT
>JBHLKB010000319.1:0-3667 GCA_048887205.1 Candidatus Hodarchaeota archaeon | reverse complement strand
CTAATCCTACCTATAAGGATGTATGTTCTCATAAAACCGGTCATGCAGAGGCAGTAGAAATTATATTTGATTCATCTAAAGTATCATATGATGAATTATTAGATATATTTTGGTCGATTCATGACCCAACAACATTAAATCGTCAGGGACCTGATGTTGGCACACAATATCGATCAGCGATTTTTTATCTTAATTTAGAACAGAAGGAAAAAGCCTTGAGTTCTAAAGCTAAACTTGAGGCATCCAAAAGCTTTAAATCGCCAATTGTTACACAAATAGTACCTGTCTCAGAGTTTTGGGAAGCAGAGGAATATCATCAACAATATATAGAAAAAAAAAATTAACACATCCCCTCTAATTTAAGAGTTTTGATTGTTAATTGATTATATATTACTCTCAACCACAGTTTAGAGAAAAAAAAAGTCGCAATAACAAACTCTAATATATTAGCAATTTATAAATTATTTGAAAAAGTTATTTAATCTAATTTTTATGAATTCCCATATGACAATTGATACTAAAAATGATATCGTAAAATCAAACCTGGTTGTTTTTAAAAAAACTCCTGCTTTCAAGATTTGGATAGGACTCCTAATCTTTTCCTTAATAGAAGTGATACTCATATTCTTACTCGAACCTTTCTTACGGATGAACTTTCCAACACTTAATCCTGATACAGGACCAGAAGATTATTACTGGACTTTAAACACTCGAGACGCTTTAACGATGATCATTACATGGACTTTTTATGGTGCTCATCAATCTTCTGTCTGGATCGTAATTTACTGGGCGCATATGAATTATCGTAATAAAACCCTCGATGATAAAAAAACACTTAAGTACATTGCAACTATGGCGGTCATTATGGTATCTTTTACGCTTCTTCACTTACTTCAGACCCAAGTATGGTATGATGGATTGGCTCAAGATGTACCTATCTTAACTAGCCAAGGAAGCGTCATTGTTATGCTTTCAATTCTTCTAGTCATGCAAAATTCTAAACGTGGACTTTTTTTTGGTAAAAAAGAGAATAAATTAATGCGTCCTGAAGTAGCAAAAACGTTCATGACCAGTCATCAAATAATCTTTAGTTGGGCATTAGTATACACTTTTTGGTTCCACCCAATGGACTCATCTCCCGCTTTACTCAGTGGATTTTTTTTCATGGGATTATTATTCATTCAAATGACATTAGCTTATACGCGAATCCATTTAAATAAATGGTGGTTGTTGATAGTAGAATCCTATGTCACCATACACGCAACCATTGTGGCAATCGCTCAATGGTTAGATTTTGGATCAGATCCCCCCATGTGGCCTATGTTTTTGCTTGGTTTTCTTGCAATGATTGTATTTACATATATTCATGGTTTAGGACTTAAAAATTGGGTTCGATGGTTAATAGTAGTCTCATATGCTGTGTTTCTGGTCTTTATATATCTTCCGTTACCTTTCGGTTTTGGACGAAATGTTACATACTTGTTTAGGCTCGAATTTCTTTGGATACCCTTAATTCTTTATTTAATAGCTTTCATTGCAGCGGGATTCGCACACATTTATATCATCCTAAAAAAAAGAATAACAGAGAAGAAAAAATAGAAAAATATCAAAATCTTCATTCGATATAAAAAAACAGCCTAATCTGTAGTATTGAGGAACTCTAATACATTAAAACCGATCTCATCCACTAGTGAAATACTATTTGTTCCTTCACAAAAGCGGGGTCCACGATTGGCAAGAATGACTGTTCATGTGTCTGAACTTTTTACAAAACCATTGAATGCGATATATCCATATTTATATAAAACCTTATTAAATTTAATTTTTTAATGTAATATTTTATATATCAATTAGGAGAGATCGACTTTTTTTGGTTCATTATCTCCTTAAGAGAAATTTGAGGATGATGATATCTTTGTGTCTTTAAAGTTTCTGTACCAAATTGAATTGATTTTTCAGGGCAAAAATTAATACATGCTAAGCATTGTTGACATCTATGCTGCCATTGTGGTATACCATCTATTAGCATTATATTACTTACAGGACAGACTTTTTCACAAATACCACAATTATTACAACTATCGTCAATATAAAACGATTTATCACTATCGTTTACTTTTTCGCGAAAGTTTTTATTAATACCTTCACTCCTGCTAACATCTTTTTGAAAAATATCTTGATTGATATTTTCTTCTTCATTCTTAACAATTTCAGAAATAGAATTAACTTGCTTAATTGCTTTTTCAAATAGTTCTTTCTGTCGGTCTTCTGAGTCAATATCAAATCCAATTATATAATTATTAGGCATGTTAACATAAAATCCAGCACTAAGGGTCTTTGCTTTCTTTTTCAGAATCTTCTCTAACTGTTGTAGTGGTTGTTCATTAATATCCCCTGTACTTGTAATAACCGTGAATATATAATTAGAATTACTGAGGTTTATTTTGTTAATGAAATCATGAACAATTTTAGGCAATCCAGACCAGTATAAGGGAAAAATAAAACCTACTTTTTTAGTCGTCGATTCAGGGTTTTCCATCTGCCATACTTTCGCAATTGGTATAATCTCACAGTCTTCTAACTTTTTAGCAAGATCTTTCGCAATTTTTAATGAATTGCCTGTACCAGTAAAATAGTAGATTATAGTTTTGTATTTTCTGATAACTTCTCCTTTTAAAACTTTGATTAACTCCTTTTTTCTTTCTTGAATATCCAAGTCTAATTCGTCTTCTGCAGAAAACAGACCGCTTTCATCATCGATATCAAATCCAGTCATTTTTTCTATATACCCTTCATATAAATCTTCAATAATTTTATTTAAATTCAAAATTGAATTTCTGATAACAGAGTTAGGTCTTAGGAAATCCTCGCTTAATTTTATCTCTTTGCTGACTTTCTTCAACTCATCTGACATTTTTTCTAATGATTCAAATATATAGCGGTCATCTAAGAGTAATGTTATTTTCTCTTCTTCTGATATTTTTTTTGTATCCTCCAAAATTTCCCAATATAAATCCCTTACGCTATTATTAATTATGGTTTCGTTTTTTCTTATAAGTTCTTTATCACTTTCATTATGGTTTTTTATTTCCTTTATATGAAATCCTGTAAAAATTTGTTCATTCGATTGCATCTTTTTAGAAAATTTTTTGCATAAATTGGATATGGTTTCTTCAATTTCCGTGGAAATTTGCTGAGTAGTCATTATTGAGAGCATCAACATTTCTTTTTTACCACGAGCCCATTCCGAGCGGATTTGAAAGTAATAGTTTAACAACTTTAAGCCCTCGAAAGTTTGCGTTAAAAATTCTTCCTTCTTCGGTTGATTCATAACCTCATATATTCTTTCTGCTATTTCTTCATCCAGCTTTGTTTTAGGAAATGAATAGAAAATTGATGGACCAATTCTTGTATGAAAATATGATAATATAACGATCATTCTAATGTACTTCTAATATCCTTCTATTCTAAGAACTATAAGAAATTCTCAGCATATAAATTTCAACAATACTTTCAATATATTACTCTTTCTTATTTTTTACTTATAATATTTGCACTTATCTTGACATTTCTATTGCAATGTTAATCAGTTAATAAAAAATAAACAGAAATTATAAACTAGAAGAAATTTATTTCTCCATAATATTATAATTCTAGGTTAAGGAAT
>JBHLKB010000318.1:0-3668 GCA_048887205.1 Candidatus Hodarchaeota archaeon | reverse complement strand
AATGTGTAAAATACAAAATTTAATAATCTAATAAATTATGTATTTATAAATTTTTTTAAACCAGAAACAAAAACTACTCTATTTTTAAAGGATTTATAAATACAGTACGAAATATCATGAAGTATTTGAGTAATAAATTAGTATATTACAATCTAACCATATTTCCGCCATTCAATCATAAAACTTATTTTAAAGAAAATCTATAATATTATTTGTTAAGGATACAGGGTTATTATTAATTAACTCAAATATGTAATTAAAATGTAATTAAAAGGGAATTTTGATATGCCCGAAAGCGGTACAATATTATATGATTTAAATAAGGTTTTTATTCCCTGTCGAACAGTATTAGAAATGGAGGCATTAACTTCCTTATTTCTTGAATATTACAATTATGATGATATTAAGGAATTACCCCAGAGTCAACCAACAAGCCAAAAACTAATAGAGAAATTTCATGTATTAGATTGCCACCCACTTGAACATATCATTGAATATTTCATAGACGTTGTAGTGAGTAAATTGAAGCCTATTGTGATGTATGCAAGGGAACATCACGATCGATTTAGAATGGGAAATGTAGAAGCATATACTAAGACAAGATTATGCTTATTTTTTGCTTTACATCGATTAAAATTAAAATTTTTAATTATTAAGAACTTTATGGATAAATTTAAGCAATCAAATTATAAATTAGACCTCTCTGAAGACCGAATGAGTCTTGGTGGCCATACATTTCTTTCTGCTTTTTATGAGGATTATTATAAAAAAAATGAAATGAATCTTAAACTAATGTTATCTTCAAAAAGAATGTCAGAAAGAGTAAGTGAATTAATGGATACTTCAGATACAATAACTAATGAAGATATCATCAATGCTATCACTTTTAAAAAATTTCTTGATGATAAAAATAGGATTAAATTTATAATGAAAGAAATCAAGGCTTCTCTATTTGTTTGTAGAGTGATGTTTGCACAAATGGATGTGTACAATCCTTTTACACTAGCGAAAGAAACTGATATCGATGCAGAGGAGATGATGATTAGCCAAGATTTCATTCCAGAGTTAATTCCTGCAATCTCGCAATGTTTTGCCAAGAAATATATGCCACAACTAGAAGATTGCTTTACCGCTTATGAATTCATGATGAATAGAGTTTTAGAAGGGATAAATTATGCTGTAGAAATAGCTTCGGGTGGTCAGATAATACTCGATTTAGATAATACAATCTATAATACTGGCAATATTTTTAAAATCTAATTATATTAAAATTTTCAAATAGTTGCACTACTTAAAACTTATTTCTCTTTGCCGCTACAGAAATTGGTCTCTTTAAGTAATAAATAATTATATCTATATTTTTTATTCAACAAGTAGAAAATAGAAAATGTTTATTATTATGAAAAACAAAAAATTAGAAATGAAGCGTGATGATTGGGAATATTTCAGACAATACAGGCAAGCACCGATAAAAAAAAGATATTTGGAAATATTAAAGACTAAAGAAATGAGTAAAACAACAAAACAATATTACAAAAGATATTTTTAATATATAAAAAATTTAAACCAAGAATACGTAATCTTTTTTAATTCGCTACTGCAGAACAGGATTACAAAAAAGTCCATACATTCTGATATAAAACCATAAATTTAATCAAAAATTTCAGATTTTAAAGTACTTTTTTTTATCTTAGTATCGATGAAATTATTTAAAACAGATCTAGAAAGGTTTACAATAGATTTCAATGACATGCTAAAAATTGTATTATTAAATAGCTTGGGCTTCTTTTTTATTGGTTTTTGGACCCCTGTAATTGCTCGGACAAGTATGGGAGCAACTGGTATCCAACTGAGCTTGATAGTATCAGTGCAAGTTCTAGGTCGTATGATTAGCAGTTTTATTACAGGATTCATAACAGATCGAATTAAATCAAGAACAAGTTTAGTTTTAGTTGGATCATTTGGGAGAGCTATATCTTATTTTATTATATATACCGCTATAATTTCAAATCTGATTTTATTGCTAGGCATTGGAACCTTTACTCTTGGTTTTATGGCAGGGGTTTTTTGGGTACCATTTAATACATTTGTAGCAGAGAAATCAAGTAAGAACCATCGTTCTCAAGCATATGGGAAGAGAGATTCTATGAATGCTATTGGTCAAATAATAGGGTCACTTTTTGGCTTTACTCTTATAATGATTGGTGGAATTTTTACTAATAATCCTTTTCTACTATATGGTGCGATTCCTATATATGGAATTGGAAATCTTGTAGCCGGTATTAGATTTTATCGAAGGGTAGATGAATCAATTAAGTTTTTAGAAAATTCTAATGGCAATAACAATATGACAAATGATTCTACAAAGAAATCCAAATTACTTTACTCTACAACAATGATTATTGGTATTATTTTTTTAATGAGTGTGCTCTTCTTAGGGAGTGTTAATGGCTCAATTGCTAGACCTTTTTTAAACATATATTTATTGGAGAATATTGAAAGCAATGTTAATTTGGTTATTTGGGCATATTTACCAGCTGGAATTTTAGCAACTCTTTTTGCTCCAAAATTAGGTGCGATTGTTGATAAACTTCCTCCTTCAGTTGGTATCACAATTACAAGTTTATTGGGTGCTTTAGTCACGTGGTTTTTAATTAATTCAGGGAATATTTGGATGTTTGCTGCCTTGTTACTAGTGGATCTGACAATAGTGATCGCTGCTAGTTTGATATTTCAAAATCTTGTAAGTAGAATTACTATAGAACATCGAGGGAAAATTTTAGGAATTGGTGAATTCTTTGCATTCTTCGGAAGCGTAATTGGACCGATTTTAGGAGGTATTGCATGGGATTTTATAGGTCCTCAATTTCCTTTTATCATTTCAATTTTTGTTGAATTATCATTAATTCCACTCTATTTAGTAGTAGTATATCTTTTACTTCCATATATTGCAGAATCATATGAAAAAAATAATAAAAAGAAAAAATTAAATTAAAAATTCAATACACTATTACCAGCCCAGCTAATGTTCCTTTAGGGACATCTACAGCATCTATATTACTTGCAATAGGATAAATATCCCAATCCGCTTGAGCAACCATCTTATAAACATCTATACCGACAGCTTCCATTGAAGGCCTAGCTCGTAATGAAAACCGGCATCTTTGACCTTCCATTGCTAAACAGTTATCTTCTAACCCACAAAATGTATGCCGGCATGATCCTGCTGCAAAGCCAAAAGCTAAATAATATCCATCGTAAAATGCCGCAGATTCAATATCACTAACAATCTGATAAACTTTCTGATATACCGCAACTCTCTCTTTAATGGTAGCCTTATCTCTCACTATAACTTCAGGAGGAATATCAATTATGAAAAATATAGCCCATTTATATTTTTCCAAATACATCCTAAGTTTTTTTGGTTTTAACGTATTTGGTGGACAATGAGCCCCTACACCGTATCCAAAGCATCTAGGGACCTGACATTTTAGAATCACACGTTCATCTATGGGGATCTCTTCGGTTTTTAAAATTTTTGCCTTACTAGCTCCTAATTCGATTACTCTTTCCTTATATCGCTCAAGGTCATTCTTAAGAACCACCTCGTCGATTTCAAGACTTATTTTTTTAACTTTTTTAATCATAATTCATCTTGGATATTTTTT
>JBHLKB010000317.1:0-3670 GCA_048887205.1 Candidatus Hodarchaeota archaeon | reverse complement strand
TATGCAAGATAATACCTTATTGGCGATAAAATAATGAATAAAATTACTAAAATAAAAATATTTATTTTAATATCTTTAGGAATCACTTTCACTTTATTTCCGATAATTCATAATAATCTCAATTTTAACACAAAAAATAGATATATTAGTTCAGAAAATAACGACAGAATTAATCCACATAATGATTTTTTAAGAGTTTCAAAATATTGGGAATTAACATCTCCAATTGAAATTGACGATACAGACCCTAATAATTGGACTTGGGCTGAGGGAGAAGCGTGGTTTGGAGGAGGTAATGGAACCATTGCTAATCCCTATATTATCGAAAATGTAACTATTAATGTTAACAATAATTTTGACTATTGCATTAGAATTCAGAATTCAATTAAATATTTTATAATCCAGAATTGCACAGTTCTGAACGCAAATTTAGCAGGAATTTTCTTGGGAAATGTAAGTAACTCAAAACTAATTTATAACAATGCAAACAACAATTATAATGGAATACGTTTATACAATAGTGATGATAATAATGTTTCCAAAAACACCGCTAACTATAATGATTATAGTGGTATATATTTATATTCCAGTGGTAAAAATAACGTTTCAAGGAACACCGCAAACTACAATGAATATGGGATACGTTTATACAATAGTTATGAAAACAACATTTCGGGAAACACTGTAAATTACAACGATTATTATGGGATATATTTGTATTCCAGTGGTAAAAATAACGTTTCGAGAAACACAGCTAGCGACAATTATTATAATGGGATACGTCTATATAATAGTAATAAAAACAACATTTCAGAAAATACAATATCACTTAATGGTGCTAGTGGTATATATTTAGATAATAGTGATGATAACACTATTTCGAGAAACACCGCAAACGACAATTATAATGGGATACGTTTATACAATAGTGATGATAATAATGTTTCCAAAAACACCGCTAACTACAATGAATATGGGATACGTTTATACAATAGTTATGAAAACAACATTTCGGAAAATACAATACAACTTAATGATTGGATTGGTATATATTTAGATAATAGTGATGATAACACTGTTTCGAGAAATACAGCAAATGATTACAATCCATATGGTATACGTTTATACCAGAGTGATTATAATACCATCACCAATAACACTTTAAGGAATCATTATTGGGGGATTTATTTAGAAAAATGTGATAATAATACAATTACGGAAAACAACTTAAATAACAATCAATTAGGGATTATTTTAGGTTCTAGTAATAGAAACAATATTTCGGGAAACACCATAAATGATAACGATGAATATGGGATATGGTTATCCAGTTGTTATTACAATGTAGTCAGATTCAACATTATTACCAATAACGATATCGGTATTTATATATCTTATAGCTATTCCAATGAGATTTCAAATAACAGTTTTAATGGTAATAATGTGGATATCGAACAATATATAGAACCCCATCTCCCTATTGAAGTTATAATAGGATTTGTTGCTGTCATGGTCATTATAAGTGTCTGGGTAGCAATGGAAATTTTTTATAGAAAAAGAGGCTCTAGACCCAGAACCAAAATTTTTCCACTTGAAAAAAATAGATTACCAGAAAAACCGATAGAAGAAACCCCTCCATTAAAAGTAGAAAGAGTGGAGGTCACACAAGAAGAAGTAATACCAAAAAGCCCGGAAGAACAACCAGAAGAATTTATACCACCTGAACCTCAAATAATTAAGTGTCCTTTCTGTGGGTTTAATATTAATGAAGAAATGATATTTTGTCCGCATTGTGGGAATAAATTTAAGAAAAAATAAATTTACCTTATCTAAATCATAGAAAAAAAGGAAAACAGGTTGTAAATCCTAGTAAAATTCCTGCATTTTTTTCATGATTTCGAATTTTAGGATTAAAAGAATTAAGGTATATTTAGATAAAGTTATATTTATAATTGATTCCAAACTCATAACATCCTAGAAAGTTTTCCAATAGATTAATACAATAATCATCAATTTGATATGTTCAGATGTGAAATTAGCCCAAAATATTGCAAAAAAATTAAAAGAAAAATAGAAAGAAAAAATAAATTAGAAATCGATTAGAATTCTTAATACATATCCGGAGGATAACCTCCCATTCCACCTGGTGGCATTCCCATCCCCCCCATTCCCCCAGGAGGCATGGGCGGACCTGCAGTTTTAGCTGATGCAATGACGTCATCGATTCGTAAAATCATTGATGTAGCTTCAGTAGAGCTTTTTATCGCTTGCACTTTTACTACAGTTGGTTCGACAACACCTACTTCTGACATGTCATTAATAACATCTCCGGTATCTAAATTGTGGCCAGCAAATTTATTTCCTTGTTGGTGCGAAGCTCTTAATTTCATGAGAGTATCGATTTGGTCTAAGCCTGCGTTTTCAGCTAGGGTTTTTGGGATTATATCGAGTGAATCTGCGAATATTTCAACGGCGAGTTGTTCACGTCCACCTAGTGTGGAGGCGAATTTTCTTAGTTGAATTGCGGTTTCAATTTCGGGGGCACCGCCACCGCCGACAATTTTCTCATCTTCGACAATATCTCTTATAACGCAAAGGGCGTCATGAATTGCTCTTTCAACTTCATCAACAATCAATTCAGTCCCTCCTCTTATAAGAATTACAACTGATTTAGGATCTTTACATTCTTCAATGAAAATCCAAGAGTCATTCATAATTTTGCGTTCTTCTACTAATCCCGCCCATCCAAGTTTATCGGAGGTAATATCATCTAGATTTGTAAAAATTGTACCACCTGTTGCTTTTGAGAGTTTTTCAATATCAGATTTTTTAACCCTTCTTACTGCCATAATTCCTGCTTTAGAAAGAAAATGTTGAGCCATATCATCAATCCCTTTCTGACAAATAACAACATTAGCTCCAGATTTTTCGATTTTTTCAGCCATGGTTCTTAACATATGCTCTTCTTCATCTAAAAATTGCTGGATTTGCTCTGGGCTAGTGATTTGAAGTTTGCTATCAAATTCAGTCTTTTCAATTTCTATAGCGCTTTGTAATAGTAAGATTTTCGCATCTTTAACACTCTTTGGCATACCGGGGCTTACAACTTCTTTATCTAAGATAATTCCCTTAATTAATCCTGTATCATCAATTGAATCTCCTTCTTTCTTCTGAATTTGGACTTTTTCAATATCAGCAATCCATTTCCCATCCTCAGATTGCTCAGCAATAGCTTTTATGGCAACCATACAAATCTGAGCTAATTTCTCTTTTGATTCAGAAACAATCTTACTAGACATACAAGTCATAGCGGAGTTTTTTAATCCCTTTTCATCATCAATTCCACTTTTTTCTGACATATTATCGAGAATTTCTATTGCTTTTTCTGCGGCTTTTCGAAAGCCTTCAGTAATTACAGTAGGATGAATTTTTTGTTCTAAAAGTTTCTTAGCTCTTTTTAATAATTCTCCTGCTAGGATCACTGATGTTGTTGTTCCATCACCAACTTCTGAGTCTTGAGTTTTGGCAACTTCAACCATCATTTTGGCAGCAGGATGTTGTACATCAATTTCCTTTAGTATGGTAGCGCCGTCATTCGTTATTACTACATCACCAAATTGATCTACGAGCATTTTATCCATACCTCGGGGTCCTAGTGAAGTCCTAACGG
>JBHLKB010000316.1:0-3701 GCA_048887205.1 Candidatus Hodarchaeota archaeon | reverse complement strand
AGCAGCAGAAGCCACAAGACCCGGTAGCATTTGGAATTCGAGGTATTCAGCAAACAAATCCACATCGGTAAGCTCAACTTCCTCAGTGTCTTTCATAAATTCGGCTAATTTTTTACTTAACTCGTCAAATGATATCTTACATCACGGTTTTTATTTGATTTTTTTTTTTTTGAAATCAATAGATAGACAATTGAAGAATTGAATTTAAGTTTATTTAAAAGGGGGGTGCGACGAATTCAGTCATTTTATGGAGGAATATGATAATCTTTAAATCTATGCGTTTAGGAAATTTCTTCCAAAATCTTTTAAGGAAAATTATCTTCTTTATTTTCAGCAAAATCATAAAAACCTATTAATTTAATAAAATAATTGTTTTAAGAAATTCAATTTCGCATCTATAACCGATGTCTAAGATTTTTAAACTAAGCAAATAAAAGGAGGTAAGCTTCATGCGTATTTCTATGCATCCGGAATTAGAACAAGGATGGAGACTTAATGTTGAAGGAAAATTCGAAGAAGCTTTAGAAGAAATAACTGATTTTGAGAAGTTAGAGGATTTAACCTTGGAGGATAAACATTATTATCGAATTTTGAAAGGGTATAATTTTTTTGGTATGGGGAAACTTCAAGAAAGCCTTAGAATAGCAGAACAAGATTATCAAGAAAATAAAAGTCAAAATAGAAGTTTATATTTAATCGATTCGATCATGTTAAAATTCCTTACCTTATTCATGATTGGGGGATCAGATAGTCCATTCAACCCAGATAGCGAAATAAGGGAAGATGTCTTATTAAGTGAGAAATTACTCAAATCTATTAGGCAAGAATCTTCCATCGAGGTTACACTAAGAAAGGGTTCCTTAGCTTTTATGAAGGGTTATATATTTTATTGGGAGCAGAATTTTGATAAAGCTATAGAACAACATAAAAGAAGTCTAGATATATTAGAGAATTATGACATTGTTAGATCGGGTTTGATACCTATCAATTTACATATATTAGGTTTGTCTTATGCAGCAAAAGGGGAATTAGATTTATCATTAGAGGCTCATAAAAAAAGCTTGGATCTTTTCAAAGGAAGTACGATGGGGATCGATATGGCAAGAGGAGTAACTTATAATAGCATTGGGGATATTTACTTTCAAAAAGGTGTTCTAGATCAAGCAATTAGATCTTTTGAGAAAAGTCTGAAACTAATGGAGCAACATACATACCCAAACTCTATTTGGTGGTCCGGTTATAGTTTTGATAGTTTGATAAAAGTATTCTTATTCAAAGATTCTTTTGAGGAAGCACAAGAGTATTTAAATCGATTCGATCAATATCTGGATAAACATAAAATTCCAAAAAATTTCTGGTGGTATAGATTATCCTTAGCACGAGTATTAGGATCACATTCACGTGTCAGAGATAGGGCTAAGGCTGAAAAAATTGCGAAGGAATTTCTTGAGGATTTGGCTTTTGGAGCCTATTTCTATACTAATACTTTAATATTTCTTTGTGAGTTATATTTCCAGGAATTGAAAGCCTCAAATGATTTAGAAATTCTTGAAGACATTCAACCGTTAGTTGATAAGTTAATTAAAGAATCAGAACGATCAAATTCCTTTTCATTGCGAGCTCATGCTCTCTTGTTGAAGGGGAATATATCCTTACTTCGACTAAACATGGGAGATGCCAGACGATATCTAACGGAAGCTCAACAGATTGCTGATTCCCATAACCTACAACTTCTGGCAAGAGATATCTCATATCAACACGATAGACTATTGGAACAGTTAGAAGGATTGGAAAGTTATAAAAAGAAAAAATTGACGATGTCAGAAAGAATAGATTTGGCATCTTTAGA
The DNA here is from genome assembly GCA_048887205.1 of Candidatus Hodarchaeota archaeon. GTDB lineage: Archaea > Asgardarchaeota > Lokiarchaeia > Sigyniarchaeales > SOKP01 > Loki-b32. The sequence goes on along the minus strand of JBHLKB010000316.1, from coordinate 1,852 downwards.
CGATACATTAGACTTAATGCAAGGAAGAAGAGCCGTGAATGCCCCCAATCTCATTGATGAAGAACCGGTGTTACTTCTAATATTAGCTGGAGGGGGATTCCTCCTATTTTCATATCCTTTTTCAGACGAGGTTAAAGTCGAAGATGAGCTATTCGGAGGGTTTTTATCAGCCATTACCTCATTTAGTGATGAAGCTCTCTCCGAGGGTTTGGATCGAGCTAAGTTTGGCCAATATATGGTTCTTATGAGGAATATAAAAGATTTCTCATTTTGTTATTTATTCAAGGGTCAATCATATGTAGCTCAAAAAAAATTGTTTAATTTTATAGAGAACTTTCAAAAGAACACTTCCATGATGCAGACATTAAAAAAATTTAATCAGACAAGTCAAGTTATGGAGCTTAAGGATTTTCCTTTTCTTGAAGGCTTTATTAAAGGTATATTTACTAATAGTTGAGAGATTTTAATTAGAAATAATTTTAGGGGTTCTTTCTAATTACCCTTTTCTTGGAAAGAATGAATATAGCACCTAAAGCTGTTACTATTGAAAGCAATATAACCTCTAATCTAAATCCGGGGATGATCGGTAAGTAATATCTGGTGACAGTATATCCTTCAGGTAAGATGGTCAAATTGTAGGTGTCAGGACCTCCGCCAACTAAAATTATTTCTATATAGTAGATTTTAGTTTCTGGAGCAATATAGCTTATATAGGGGTTATCAGCCACACTAAATTCAACAAGTGAAGGATTAATAAAAATCTTATTATTAAGGGTTTTATCGCCTTTCACGTACGATTGCGAAGGTCGTTTATTAAAGAGGAAAAGAGTGAAATTTCCGCTATTCTCACGATTTACACTAATTTGAGTATTGTTGCCCACTTGTAAATCAAACAAAAAGAAAGCATAATTTCCATCTTTAATGAAGTCTGTGTACATAAAGGCTTTAACATTAGCGATGGGAATTAATAGAAAAAATAGCGAACAAATTAAAATGATCTTTTTATAATTCATTATTAGATAACTTCGAATTCTTTTAAAATAGATATTTTATAACTCATTTTAAAATTTTTCATTTTATCGTTATGTGCAATTTCAGAAATTTTTTCAGTTATCATTACATTTTAACATTATTGAGTAGAAGAAGTGGTTGATTCAATTATGGATTCCTTACATTTAGAACGATTGGAATTTGAGAAATATCATGGATTAGGGAATGATTATGTGTTAATTAATGATATTGAATGGAATATTCCCGAGGAGAAAAAATCAAAATTAGCAATGAAATTATGTGAATTTCATTTCTCAATTGGAGCAGATGGTTTAATTTTTATATGTAACTCGGATAAGGCAGATATTAGAATGCGAATATTTAACAACGATGGAACAGAGGCGGAGATGTGTGGAAACGGGATAAGATGCTTTTCAAAATATGTGTATGAGAACAATATTGTAAGAAAAGAGGAAATTAAAATCGAAACACTGAAGGGGATTATGATTGCAAGAAACACCATTATTGATGAAAAAGTTACAAGTGTTGAAATTAATATGGGCCCCCCGATTCTAAAATGTGAGGAAATACCAGTTCTTTCTGAGAGTCTTTCAAACAAATGTATCAACGAGCCAATTGCTATTTTAGATAAAATCTTTAATTTTACTGCAGTATCAATGGGAAATCCTCACGCTGTGATATTTATTGATGAACAATTAAATGACGATGATTTAAACATGTATGGAGCTACAATCGAATCTCATGACAGATTTCCGAATAAAACAAATGTGGAATTTGTTAAAGTTATATCAGATGAGGAAAGTATAGTAAGGGTATTTGAAAGAGGTGTAGGAATCACAAA
>JBHLKB010000315.1:0-3704 GCA_048887205.1 Candidatus Hodarchaeota archaeon | reverse complement strand
TGTAAAAGTTCAGTCAGTACAACATTATTGAATGAAAAGAGCATTCTAGGGATATAATTTTCTGCTAAATAAGGGCCATCATCAATATCTTCTTGTAATGGAAAGAGCTTTTTCTCTCTTATCACAGATCCCAAATAATTTCTATCATACTCTTTATAACCAAATACTTTATTTTTAACTATCACCATTTTTCTTTCATATCCTTCAGGTACACCAGCTTTTTCAAGAAGCCAAAGTATCTTTTCTCTAGATAACGATTCAATTAATTTCAAATCCTCCTCAGTTCCTTCATAAGTAGGTCCTGTTTGGACTTCTTTGTACTCAATTTCTTTCTCTAATCCGGCAACTATTTTAAAACCTGATGTTTCATTACCTTCATCAACAGCAGTTATTTTAAAACCTATTCCATATCTATCCCTAATACTAGGTGCTAATTTCGCAGCAATAAATTTCATCCTTGTAGTTGTATTACTTCCATGCCATATCCACACACGGTATCTTTTAAAGTCAACAAAAAGTAGTACGAAGTCTGGATCTAATAACTCTTGTATTTGAGTATCTTCTTCCAACTCTAACTCCTGAAATTCATTCAGTTTATCATTATACTGAAAAACTATAATTTTGTCTTTTTCTAAATCATCTGGTAAAGATTCTTCTGACATAATGTTGTTTAAATTGTTTTCAATTATATATTACTATATAATTTTACTAATATATTATTATTTTGAATTTAAATATTAAATGCGGGAAGGGAGATTTGAACTCCCGAACTCCTACGAGAATGGGTTCTGAGCCCATCGCCTTTGACCAGACTTGGCAATTCCCGCAAAATTTATCTATTTAGTCCTAATTACTTATTTGTTTAAGGATCATTTATTTAAAATTCCTAAAAATCTTAACGAATTTTTAAAAACAATTAAATATACAAAAAAATGCAAGAACTCTTAGATAAAATACAAAATCTTCAGACGAGTGAGATTAAAAATCGCGTTGATATTCGTTTAAACGAATTTTCTAATATTAAAAAACAACATATTGATTCTATATTTAAAGAACTTTGTTTTTGTATCATGACCGCTAACTGTAGTGCTGCAAAATGCATGGAAATCCATGAATATATTGGAGATGGTTTTCTCAATTTTTCTGATATAAAATTAGCAAAAAAATTCAAGGAATTAGGGTATCGATTCCCAAATGTGAGATCCAAGTTTATTATTGAAGCTAGAAATAAAATTTCTCAGTTAGAAGGCATTATTAAAGATCCTAATAATGGAGATGATTTAAGAGAATGGATTGTTAAAAATATCAAGGGAATTGGATATAAAGAAGCCAGCCATTTCTTAAGGAATATTGGGTATAATGACTATGCTATAATTGACTTTCATATAATAGATCTTCTCGTTCATTATGATCTTATTCAAAAACCAAAAACCTTAACAAAATCTAAATATCTAGAAATCGAAGAATTATTAAAAGATATAGGAAAAACACTTAAATTAAATTTAGCTGAATTAGATTTATATCTTTGGTTCTTAGAGACAGGTAAAATTCTTAAATAAATTCTTAAGTTACAATTTCATTCTCTCCAAATTTCCTTAAAAATTAAGTAAATTTAAATATTAAAGTATGAAATTCAACATTAATAATTAGAATTAGAAGAAGCGAATTATGCCAAGATACCCAAATAAGGTTATCGAATTAATTAAAGAGCTCCCTGAAGGGCATTCTGGATTAAAAAAGCTTATTAAAAAGAATTATCAAAAAATTGATTTTGATAAATTGAGGGGTTTTGATCTTATAAAAGATCAATCCCAAATAGAAGAATTTTATATCCAAGTCATTGAAGAGATTCTCTCATCAAATCCAGAAGCATTAGAATTGCTTAAGAAATTATCTGTTATAAATATAGGAGTACGTACTAATATTGACAGAAAATACGTTGAAAGATCATATAAATTGTCAAATATAGAGGAAGTTTTTAATGAATTATTGATAATGGGAATATTACGAAAAAAAGTAGAAAGTAAAGATATATATGAATTCTCATCACCTCAACTGCAAGAAGCTTTAGAATCTCAGGCTGATGAAAAATGCCATGAGTATGCGCTTAAATATTATAAAATAAAAACTAAAAAATTAAAAGGTAATATTCAAGATGATATTGAAATTCTTTTTCATAGAGTAAAATTAAATCCTACTAATGAATTGATTAATGAATTTCTTACTATAGCAAATGAAATAGATCAATTTGATAATAGCCATAGCAGATTGATTGATATTGCAGTAGAATTACTTGTATTTGAAGAAAAATATAGGGCACCAATTCTGTTCGTCCTTGGAAATATTCTATCTATGATAGGAAATCCTGAAGATGCAGAAAGAATGTACCTTAATGCTTTAGATCTTTATAAAAAGCTGGCCAAACAATATTATAAGATATATTTACCTTATGTTGCTGCAACTCAAAAAAACCTGGGTACATTGTATATAGATTTAAAACGGTTTGAAGAGGCAGAGAAGATATATAGTGAAGCATTAAGTTCCTATAAAGAGTTAGAACAACATTATTATAATGTTCATTCACCTGACATTCATTTAAAAGAATATAGTGGTCTAGAAGAATCATACCTTGATGATTTAAAGGCATACACTGAGATATTAAAAAAATATTACGATATTTATTTACCACAGGGACCCTCAATTGAGGGTGATTTTGGAAATTTACATATTGATTTAGACTTATTAGAGGATATAAAAGATGGAACTATTGACTCTATGGATAGTTTTAAAACATTAGCAAAGATGTCTTATGATATGTATTTAATCGATATTGCTAAGACACAAAGTAATCTTGGACTCATTTATAGTGAATTAATGAAATTCGAAGATGCAGAACGGATGCACCTTGAAGCGTTAGAAATTAAAAAAAAAATTGCTGAACATTATCCTGATAAAGTTTTACCTGAGCTAGTCCTTACTCTATTGGATCTCGGAGACTTGTATGCTACTTTAAATAAATTTGAGGATGCAGAGCCAATGTTCAATGAAGCATTACAAATTTCTAAACAATTAGCTGAGCAAAATCCAGAAGTATACATGTATAATGTTGCTCTTATACAAAATTCCCTTGGAATGATCTACTCTAGGTTACAGAAATTTGAAGAAGCGGAACAAATGTATCTTAATGCACTTCAGATCTTTAAAATCTACGCAAAAAAAGATTTTAAAACTTATAAATACAACGTTGCTGATGTCCAGAACAATCTAGGGAATTTTTATTTGACACAGAGAAATCATGAAAAAGCTGACTATTATCTTAATAAAGCAATTAAGAATGATCCAACAAACATTAATATATTATATAATATCGCTTGTCTTGAATCATTAAAAAATAATCAAGCAAAAGCATTGGAATTATTATCGAAAGCAATAGAGCTTGATAAAGATTATATTGAAAGGGCATTATTAGATGATAGATTTGCTAATATTAAAGATTTAGAAGAATTTAAAAAGTTAACTAGTGAATGAAGAATCTAAAAATTTAATCCTTTCTTTTTCTCTTTTTTTATTGAACTATAAATAACTCAAAATTTCAAAAAAATTTTGAAGAATCTTATTTAAGAAGTATAAAAAAGAATTTTTGGAAAATTTACATTAATTTTAATTTAATTTGACAATAAAGAAAAAAGTAAATTTTAATTCTA
>JBHLKB010000314.1:0-3738 GCA_048887205.1 Candidatus Hodarchaeota archaeon | reverse complement strand
AATAATCACGATTTTATTATTAACAATATCACTAGATTCTGATTCTGCGATGGGACTTTTTACTTATGCGGGATTTTTTGTTGTATTAGGTGTAGCGATGGCAGATACTGCAATGGATGGTTTTATTATTGAAATCTGCCCCAAAGAACTCCTTGGACGAACAACAGGAATGGTTTGGGCATTTAGGTCGGTAGGAATAATAGTTGGTGGTCCATTAATATTACTCTTACTAGGTGTTATTCATATATTCTTTGTATTTATATTTCTAGGAATTTTTACAATAATATTTTCAACATTAACTCTCACAATTAAGCATAAGCCTATAGTCGAAGATATAAGTCTAGTTGCTAATCTAAAAGTTATGTTTAAAAAAAGTGAGAACTGGAAAGTTTATTTTTTCTCATTTTTCATGGCTGTTGTTGATGGTGTTATATTCGTCTTTTTAGCTCTATTTATTCTAATCCAATCAGGATATGTTGAAGCAGCTGGAGCAACAACAAGCGTGTTGGAAGAAGATTTGACATTATATCCCTATCAAGCAATTATAACATTTTTAACAGGAGTGGGGGTGCTTACTGGAGCTCTTATTGGAGGAACCGTTGCTGACGAAGTTTCAAGAAGAACTGCTTTTTTTGCATCTATATTATTGACTGTGGGATCATTAGCTTTACTTCTAATACCAATTCCACAAACATTTAATGCAATTTTATTAATTTTTGCAGTTTTAGTTGGATCTTCGAGTGGATGGAGTAATTCTTCTTTTTCAGCTATTACTACACAATATTCACAACAATACCCTGAAGCACCTAGTACATACTATTCAATTTGCACGTCATTTGTGAATTTAGGTACACAACTTGGCTTGATTTTTACTGGATTAATATTTGATACGATTGCAGGTTTAACTACTGACATAGTAGTGATATTTGGAATAATTTTTATAACTATGATGATTCTATCGAGCATCGCAATAATCCCATTTCTCCTCTTGGATCGTAATCAATATGAATTAACATCACAATTTTAAGTAGCTTGTTGAATATCCATGGATATTCAATATTTTTTTTTAAGAATATAAAACAATTATTTTGAAATTAAACATAACCTTTTGTTAATGGCTATATTTTTCAATTTTAGAAGGAAAAAAAATTTCTTAAATAAAAATAGTGGTGTTGTAAATTAGAATTAGTTATGCTGAGAGGGTTAAAAGACTACCAACTTATATTTTTGTTGAGATAGAACAATTATTATCAGAAAAAAGGAGAAAGGGTATTGATTTAATTCCTTTAGGGATTGGAGATCCTGATTTAACTACTCCAGATTTAATAATTAATGAGATGATAAAGGAAGTTAAAATTCCAGAAAATCAAAATTATCCTGCTAGCATGGGAGAACAAGATTTTAGGGAAGCTGTATCAAGATGGTATAAAGTAAGATTCAATCTGGAATTAGATCCTAAAGATGAGATTTCAAATATAATTGGTGGAAAAGAAGGAGTTGCAAATATTGCAAGAGCCTTTGTTAATCCAGAAGATGTGGTTCTTTGTCCTAATCCAGGATATCCCGTTTATGAGAATGGGGCAACAAAATTATGTGATGCAGAGCCATATTCAATGCCCTTATTAAAAGAAAATGATTTTTTGCCAGATTTAGATGCAATTAATAGTAAAATTCTTAAAAAAGCTAAATTAATGTATCTGAACTATCCGAATAATCCTACTGGGGCAATAGCACCAAGAGATTTCTTGAAAAAAGCAGTTGATTATGCAGAGGATTATAATTTTTTTATTGTTCATGATAATCCTTATTCAGAGTTTACTTTTGGTGATTACATTGCTCCATCTATATTGCAAATAGATCATAACCATGTTGAGATTAATAGTGCATCTAAAATGTTTAATATGACAGGATTTCGATGTGGTTGGGTTGCAGGGAATAAGGATATTATAAATGGATTAAGAAAAATTAAGTCCCAGATTGATTCAGGCTGTCCAATATTCATACAAAAGGCTGTAATTAAAGGTTTAAATAAATATCAATCTGAAAAAAAACCAGAAATTGTTGAAAAAACAGTAAAAACTTACGAGAAGCGGAGAGACATCCTTATTAAAGGTTTAAATGATATGAGGTGGAAAACAGACAAACCTCAAGCAACTTTTTATGTTTGGACTCAGATTCCAGAGAAGTTCTGTGAAATGAATTGTATGGATTTTGTAAAAAAGTTGATTGATATAGGCGTAATAATCACACCGGGGATAGGTTTTGGCCAATATGGGGAGGGTTTTGTAAGATTTGCTTTAACACAACCAGAAGAAAGAATTAGGATGGCATTAGAAAGAATTAAAGCATTTTTATTATGATAAATAATAAAATTTGAAAAAAAAGAGTTATTTTATAATATCTAAAAAGATTGTCATCATTTCGAAGATTTTTGATACTTATTTCTTAAATATTCCATTTTTTTATTATCTTCCGCCTCTAAACTTTCTGAAGAATCCTTTGGGGAATTTGATAAAAACATAACTGGAGCATTATAAGAATCCCAATCTTTATAATAATCTAATATCAGATCAATTCTATCTGATTCTTTATCCAGTATTTTTCACCTCCTTTTTTTTTGAATCCTTCACTGGGAGAATCAAATCTAATCTTGACCTATTTCAAATAAATTTTATTGAGTTGTAGGGTAAAAGAGAACAAATCAGTAAAAATATAAGAAAGAGGTCAAAAATTTTTGATTTATTCTCTCTTAATACAATGGATTAAAGGAACTACTGTAAATCGTATCTTACACCAATAATCCAGAGTATTTTGTGAAAAACTCATTATTTGGAATAAGTTAGAATCACCTTATAAATCTTCCCATTTCATTCCCATTTGTCAGATTATTACGACGCGTAAATTGACAGACAAGTATAATGAAGTGAGATATATTCTCTATAAAAACCTATTAAATCGATTTTACTTTTAACTAAAATAATAAGTCATTTGTAAACAAATGGTCTTTGAGGGAGATAAATATAAAAATAGTCCTTGTGGGTGCTGGATCCACTTCTTTTGGACCACCTATATTTAATGATATTTTTTTAAGCAATATATTAAAAGGTTCCACGGTTGTTCTTCATGATATAAATAAAGAGAAGCTGGAACTCATTTTTGAGTTATTACAAACTGAAAATGAAAAACTTAATACTAAATTCAAACTTGAACGAACAATCGACAGAACTAAAGCTTTTAAAGACGCTGATTTTATAATAAATTCGATTGAGGTTGGAGATCGAATGGAATTATGGCGTCAAGATTATGAAATACCAAAAAAACATGGCTCAACACAAATTTTAGGTGAATGTGGAGGTCCGGGTGGCACATTTCATGCATGGAGAATAATACCTCCAATTGTTGATATAGTTAAAGATGCTGAAAAAATCTGTCCAAGTGCTTTTTTCATCAACTTTTCAAATCCATTATCACGGGTCTGCTTAGCAATTAAACGAAGTGTAAAAAAGTTAAAATTTATAGGGCTATGCCATCAAATAGCCTTTATGGTAAAACACTTACCTACTTTATTTAATAAATCGATAAAAGAGTTAAATATGAAAGTAGGAGGACTTAATCATTTTTCTTTTTTATTAGACTTAGTGGATTTATCAACGGGCAAAGATTTAATGACCTCTTTTAATAAAAATGCTATTCGGTATTTTTCGAAGCATGAAGATCGTTTTGAATTTTCAACTCTTA
>JBHLKB010000313.1:0-3750 GCA_048887205.1 Candidatus Hodarchaeota archaeon | reverse complement strand
TTGAATGTCATTCCCATCCAAAGTTCCGATAATTGGAGCAATAAAACACATTCTACAATTAGGTTTTAAGATTTTAAACGCTTCTCCAAAGAAATCATCGTATAAAGGCATTAATTTTTTATCTAGTAAATCTTTAGCTTGAATATAATAAGGTTTTTCCGTGTAAAATGGTCCTAATTCTGGTTCAGTACAGATACCATCAAAATAATAATCTTCGAAGAAATTGGATATATTTCTCGCGTCTTCGTTTAAAAATCTTTTAGTAATATATGGGGGTATTTCTTCATCCAATAAATCTAATAACCAATGAATATTACGAATCGTATTTTTCACCTTTTTATCATCTTTATCTGCCCCATAAATCTGAAAATCCTGTATTAATGCGAATATCGCAATAGTTCCATTTCCGACAAAAGGATCAAGGATTCTTTTACTTTCTCTTTTTGTAAATAAATTCAAGAAGTTTAACATGATCAATGTTAGTTTTGGAGAAATTGCACTTTTAAATTCTTTATAAGGTCTTTCTTCATCAATTCTCTTTTTAAAATTTGGATCATCAGTAGTAAATGTTCTTGCGATATATATTCCTTCTTCTGTGAAACCAAATATTATTTCTGCTCTATTTTCTTTAAGTAATTCATATTTAATTAAATGATGTGGAAATATCGGATTCAAATTACCTGATTTTATATTTTTTTCAGGATACTGATAATATAATGCTTTTTCAGCCCCTTTTTGTTTAAGAATTTCCATAATTTCTTTATTCAGAAATGGTAAAAAATGCTTAACTAAAATATCAGAATAATACTTTTCATCATAAAGATTAGGATATATAGAAACAGCAAAAAACATACTCTCATAAGCTTTTAGAAAAATCCCATTTCTTCCAACAATTAAATTGTCTATTATTTTAAGGATCTTCTTCCTCTTTCTTTCTACATCTTTGAAATTATGAACTTGAACGGGGAATGCTTCTTGGATTGTACTAATATCAATAAAATCATAAATTTTAGCAATCTTTTGACATCCACCTAAAATAAATTGAATCTCCATAAGTTTATTAATATAGTGTGGATCTTGATGCAATTCCTCAAATTCAACAACTGCTATATTAGCAGAATAATCTATAATCTTTCCTTTATTTTGTGAATAATTAAGGTAATTATCTAATTCTGCTAAGGATAATTGCCAGTTTGATCCTAAAACAAATAAAAATCTTTCCATATTTAGAGAAAATCTATGATTAAGAAATAGAATAATAGATTTAATTTTTATTTATGGTGTTAAACTAATCTTAACTTTTATTCTATTTTCTCAACCATTCTTTAAAAGCTTTTGTAGGTTTTCCATGCCAAATTGCTTTTTTAGGAAATACCTCCTCAAATTCTTCTATATCTTCATCTGTATATTCTACTGAAGCTTTTTCCTCAGGTATTTTTACTTCTTCTTCCTCTAAATCTATAGAAATTTCATACTTTTCCCCAGTTATATCTTCTAAAGCATCCATTATTTCTTCAAGATCTTCTTTCTTTCTTACTAAAACTGGAACTTTATCTATTAATTCATTTTCAACTATTACTTCTTTAACAACTTCTTCTTTCTCTTTTTCTTCCATGGCTTTTTCATACGCTTTCCTTTTCTCCAATCTCTCTAATCTTAATTTTTTTATCTCTTTAATAATTTCACTGTAATTATCTTTAAAATATTTCAGGCTTACGTTAATAAGATCTCCAGTATTGCCCCATTTCTCTCTTTTAACTATATCCTCTACCCAATAATATAAATCTAAGTTTAATTCGATTGTTATTGGTTTTCCTTCAGACTCTAATGCTCCTATTAAATAACTCAGAATATTGGCTATTAAAATATCGTTATCAAGAGCAGAAAACCCATACTCTCGAGCAAGAGATGAAAAGATACTGAGATTTCCAAAACCTACAACTTTACCTTTAAAATATTCCACAACAATCATTAGTGGAATTTTAGGACTATCTTCTTCAATCCAATATTCTCCTTCATACCGCTTACGCCAACAATTTAATCCAGATTGTAATATCCAATCCACTTTTACATTTTTTTCATCTTCAACAAACTCTAAAATTTTGGTTGAACAAGAACTTGAAAAAACTATTTTTTTAATCTCCTCTGTTATAACATGATGTTTAAATCTGGTTATTATAGGTCTTTTCTGAAGATTAACATAATTAACTGAATCATTAATCTCATCTGAAACAAATTCAAATCCAAATTTTCGGGTTAATTCATTTAAATTCGTGCTGTTTGTATAATCTCCTCCACTAGAACTGACAATTAATAGACTACCTCCATTTTTTACATAGTTCTCAAGTGTATTAATCTCATTTGATTTTAAACTTGTATTTCTTGGAGTTGAAAGAATTATTACATTATACTTCTTTAAATCATCTATAGTGTTAAATCCAGTCTCAATCTTACCTAATTTATATCCAGATGTGAACAGAAATTGTGTAAATTCAGCAAAACTTGATGATTCAATAGTTAAAATATTGTTATGACTATAATCTAAGCCAATTGTAACTTTTCCATTCAATTTTATTCATACTCATTAATAATAAATTTAAAATTAAGTTCTCTCTTCTTACTTCTATATATGATATATTTCTTCTATTCAATAAATAAAATTATCTAAATTTTTAAAACAAATATATCTAAAACAACATGATATAAATTTGGACCATAACTTTTAACAAATCTGTGTGATTTTAATTCACATTTATAGCTTTCTTGTTCAGCAATTTCTTTAAATTCTTCAAATAGAGCTATATATTTGTCCTTCTCTACCACTCCTTCGTAATGAAACATAGTACCTTTATCACTTACTAAAGTTATTCCCTCCCTAATGTATTCCTTTGGAGCCGGAAAAACTCCCATAATTACTCTATCGGCTCTAATTCCAGATTCGTTAAGTTTTACGGCCTCAACTTTACAATTCCCTTTAATTGGTACAATTTTATCCTCTAAATGATTTATCCTAAGGTTTTCCACTAAAAACTTATATGATTCAGGGTTAAACTCAATGCTATATATTTTGTCTACTGAAGAATGCTTCGCGATGGGTAATGAAAAATATCCAATACCTGCAAACATATCAACAATGATTTCTCCACTTTTAACAAGCATAGCGAGACGTTTTCTTTCATTGACATTTCCCTTACTAAACATGATTTTCGTTATATCAAATCTATAAATTACATCATGCTCTTTATGTTCAACAATAGGATTATTTTCTCCCGCAATAAATTCAATTTTTTCTGGTTCTCTAAAATTACCTACTATTTTACCTCTATTAACATAAACAGATTTAATTCTTGGGAATAATTCTAAACAGGCTTCTCCAATTAACTTTTCTTTTTCAAAATGTTTTGGATTGAGCTTTAAAATTATTACTTTTCCTAAAGTTTGAAATCCTCTAGGAAGTATTGAAAGTTCTTCTTCTGTTAAATATCCTTTCAGTTCTTCTTTTAATTTATCTTTAAAACCCATTAATCTTCAAAAGTGTAAATTATTTTAAATAAGCACTTATAGTAATTCAAGTTAAATTATTATATAATAGTAAATCAATCATATTATAATATAGGAAATTTAATCTCCTATTACTTGAAAACTAAAATAATCTAAAAAAAGGGAAATTAATATGCCAAGTTTAAGCGATCCAGAATTTTTAGTAGATGAAAATAAAGTATGGTTTACTGGAGGTTATTGGCCAGAAGG
>JBHLKB010000312.1:0-3765 GCA_048887205.1 Candidatus Hodarchaeota archaeon | reverse complement strand
GCATCATCAAATAAAACGGTATAAATTTTCTCAACTTAATGATTTTCTTAGAAATATTGATACACTTATAGTTGCTGTGCCATTAACTTCATTAACAAATAATTTGATTAAGAAAAACGAATTGGGACTATTAGGTTCTAATGGGTTAATAGTAAATGTTAGTAGAGGCGATATCATTGATGAAGAGAGTTTATTCTACGCTTTGAAAGAGCATATAATAGAAGGTGCTGCGATTGATGTTTGGTACAACTATTCTCCAGCAAGTAATGAAGAAGGTAAAAAGTATCCTTTTAATTATCCATTTCATTCTTTGGATAATATAGTACTCTCTCCACATAGAGGATATTCTCCTTTTAATGATATTTTAAGGTGGAATGAAGTTATTGAGAACATTACTCGGATGGCTCAAGGACGTCAAGAATTTCTAAATGTTGTAAATTTGGATGAAGAATATTAAAAATTATTCTTAAAAATTGAATCTAATAAATCAGCTTTAAAGTGTATTATAATTATAATTTGCTTAAATATATAGCTAATTAAATTGAACAATTGTTTAAGAATATTTAAATAATTAAACAATGTATCAGGTCATGTTAATTTTTAAATAATTTTAGTAAAATTAAATTAAAAAATAAAAAAAATGTTCATACAACTTTAATATAAAAAAAAACTGCAAATATATCCTTAAATTTAAGGAGTACAGCAACTTTTTAAAAATTAATGTATTAATAAACTATTTGGAATATTTAATACATGACAAAATAGTATTTCTTTAAATATGTTAATCCGATAAAAAAAAACATTTATATATTAATGTGTAATAAAATAACTTATAAAAAAACTTGTGGTTTAAGGCGATCAATTTATAAACCGCTTTAGTTAATTTGCCGATTTTTAAATTCGGTAAGTTTAAGAATGAATAAGGTGTGATAATATGAAAATTGTAACTGTCAATATTCCTGAATCTTATCTCGATAGTATAGAAAAGTTAGTGGGGGAAAATGGGCTATATCCTTCAAGATCTGAGTTGATTAGAGTAGCTGTTCGCGATTTTCTTCTCAGAGAACTAAAAATGGCCAATGATATGGCTAAATATAATGAGGCTGAAATTGAAGATTTTGATGATGAAAATTATGTTAGGGTTCCAATTGAACGCCTGAATGAAAAAGATGAACCTGTTCGAGAATTTAAAACGTATAAGATTATTAAACGTCTAGAATATTAGTTTATTTCCAATTTCAGCTTTTAAGAAATTTAGTTATCCTTGGTCAGAAAAGTTTTTTTCTTTTTTTTTCCTTTTTTTGAAATGTTAATAATCCTAATATTTGTTCAATTAAGTAAAAAATAAATATCATTGAAACAATATTTATAAAATCTAAGGTAAAAAAAGAAAAGAGGCAATTACTATTACTAAGAAAGGTGAAAATCTTAAAAATTACGAACCTAAATTCATGGAATGGGGTATAATTAATAAAAGTAATTTTAATGATATCTACGATATTCCAATTAAACGGTGGGATCCTCTCTCTACAGTAAAAATCACATCAGAAGATTTTGGTCTTCGTAAGGAACGTGTAAGATTTTATGGTCATTATTCGTATATATCTCCTATAAGAGGAAAGAGGCCAAAAGGATTTAAGACAAGAGAAGAGGAAAAACAATTTCTGGACTGTTCAAGGAAAATTATGGGAAAATACAAAGATGTATTTTCATCAGTTACAGAAGGAAAAGTTGTTTATGATGATTGGGGATTACCATTAGGAGATAGTTATACAATGATTATTACTGAGGGTGATAGAAGACGAGATAATCCATTCTCTGAGAAACCACATCGAATAGAAAGAATTCCAGACCAATGTAAAGCATTAACATTAATAAATAGATATCCCTCAATGGCTCGGATTGTAGATCCAGATATTGAAGAATATATTGAGAAAAACCTCCCTTCCCATTTAAAACTTTCAAAAGGTATAAATATAGTAACGATTTCCAGAAATTTCTATCCCTCTGTATGTTTTAATTTAATTCCTGAAGATGTGTTATCGTCTATTTTTCTTTCAATGAGAGCGGCAATCCTTTATTGTATCGAAGAATCTATCAATAAAGATTATTATGATATTCCTGTAATGCCGTTTTTTAATATTGGAACTAAAGTTGGGGGTTCTCAACCCAGAATACATAGCCAAGTTTATATAGATTTAAATATGGATGGCCATGGAAGTAGATTAGAAGGATATCTTGAGGCTTTTAAACAAATGGGAGATAAATGTCATTTATGCGAAACTACACATGGAGACACTGACCGTATTATACTTAAAAGTGAATTCTGGACTTTTTACAGTACAGGAAGCCCAGTAAGGAATTATCATATACGGTTTCATCCAAATGAACATCTGAGAAGATTTGCTCAATTAAAAATTAATCAAATAGAAGACCTAGCAAAATCACTAAAAATGATATTTCAAGCATTAGATGATTTAAAAATCGATAGAAATCGAAATATTCTATTTAATTGTTGTCCATATGGATATGATGCTGATTTCCATATGTTTGGAGATATTATTCCGCATGAAGTTATTGGTGGCGCTGAAATGGCGGATGATATGCGCGTTGCAAGAAAATTACCTCACATTGCAGCTAAAGAAATCAGAAATTCATTGAATAAGTATCTTAATTGAGTATTCTACAATCAATAAATATAAATTTATAATTTCCTAATGGAGAATTTAACAATTTAAATTGAAATTTTGGAAAAAAGAAATAATCTAATAGACATTCTTCTAATACATTTCAATAATCTTTTTAATTCAAATTGAATTAGATTTAAATCTATAAAATATGTTACATATATGAAAATTTTTAAGATGAATATATATTGAGAGAATGGTCTGCGATAATCCTAGCTGGTGGGAAAGGCAAACGGTTAATGCCATTGACTTCATTAATCCCTAAACCACTTGTAAAAGTTACTAATGTGCCAATGGTTGATTACGCGATAGCACATTTGTTATATGCAGATATAAAACATATTATACTTGCGTTAGCGTATATGGGTAAAGAGATGAAAGAATATATTAAAAAAACTTGGACTCCAGACAGATTGGGAGATGTAGAGTTAGAGTGTGAAATTCAAGATAGCAGTGGGACTGCGGATGCTTATAAGCTTTTAGCAGATCGTTTAAATTCAAAAAAAATCGTTGTTTCAATGGCAGATATTGTAACAAATCTTCCAATGAAGCGTTTCATGGAATTCCATTCTGATAAGGGGGGATTGGCAACTATTTCAATGAAGACCGTTGAAAGTCATATTTCTCAATATGGTGTTGTATTATTAGATAAAAATCGAAAAATATATCTTTTTTTAGAAAAACCAGCACCTATGGAATTGTATTTAAGTAGTATGTCTCAAAGAGCAGATCTTTTTTTGCATACAAACATTATAAATACAGGAATTTACTGTTTTAGCAAAGAAATAGGAAATATCCTCCATGAGACAGGCTTGATGGATTTTGGAAGTGAAGTCTTTCCATATCTTCTCGAAAACAAATATGATTTATTCGGATTTGTTGAAAATTATTACTGGATGGATGCTGGGAATTCAACTACTTATCTTTGGGCAAATTGGGACTTGTTACGTAAATATGCTTGGCCAATTTTGCCTAATGGTGTTGATTATGATGGAATTTATGTAATGGGAATTATAAACTCAGGACAAAATATCACTATCGATAAACCATCTTGTTTTGGAGAATGCGTTAAATTGGA
>JBHLKB010000311.1:0-3773 GCA_048887205.1 Candidatus Hodarchaeota archaeon | reverse complement strand
GTAATTTGAGGACTAATTTTTTCAATATCATCTTGATTAATTCCTAAATCAGACCCAAATTGAATAAGTCTACACCTTTAGAGCTTTTAGAATTAAAAAATATTATTATAAATATAATAATTTACTTCTTATTATATTTTTATTTCTTAAACTTGACCTTCCTTTAAAAGGTGAATATAATAAAGTAAGAGAAAAAAATTCAATACATTTAATAAAATATACTTTTAATAATTCTATTTAGTAAGGCTCATTCATTAAAATTTGTTTGAGCTCAAATTATTTGTTTTAGATAGCTTTTCATCCCATCATCTTATTCCTACTATAATATTTTTATACGAGTAGTTTATTTATTATTCAAAAGTAAATTTTAAAATTTTATAATCTAAAAAATATTTAAAAGAACTTTTGTATTTTTTACGGTTCTTGTATAAATGTTTAATACTTATAATTTATTGATTTGACAATTATAACCTTTGAGATTAGAGAATGATAACCACACGTGAATCTATAAGTTATCAATACTCATTGATTTTTGGATATTCATCTCCAAGCGACGTTATTGTCGGAGATGTAATTGGTCCAGGAAGACTAACGAGGAAAAAAGTGAATGAACTTTCGCAAGAAGTGATTAAATATTTAACAATGTATAATGCAATTTTGCGAGATTATACAGGAGCGGAAGTATTTAGTATTGAGTTTGAACTATACAACTATGATGAAGAAAGTGCTCGAATTAATATCTATCCACAATCTATGATTTTCATTCCAGGAAAATTTAAAGATTGTGAAACTTTACTACTTGCTTTAAAACCTGAAAAAGGAGTTTTAGATGTGCATAAGTCTAGGGGATCTTTGAACAATATAAGTAAATTATTTTATGAGGTTGAAGAGTTTTCCAGTCGTCCAGAATTAAAGAGGGAAAATAAACAGCAGGTTTATGACAAATTTGCCTCAAGATTTAGTAAAAAGCTTTATGGAGAATTAATCGAAGATAAATGGAACAAAAAATTAATTGGGTTAAGCCGAACTCTCCCAACAGAAAAGGAAATGCTAAATACTTATGCAAAAATCATATCTAATGTTGAAGTTTTATGGTACAAAAAACCAATGGAGATAAAATTTTTAAATCCTCAATTTCAAAGGATTAAAACTCCATTTGATGGGCAAGAAGCCATTGAACATCTTAAATTTTCAATATCTGAGCCAAGTGCTAATTTTATTGTTGAAAAAACTTTAGACTTAGGAACTAGCCTCATCAATTTAGCAAATACAGGAACTCTAGATGAATCTCAAGATGATATAATTGTTTTTATAATTAATTTTATTAGCAAAAAAGTAAAAGAATATAGTGATCCTAATACAGCAGAATGGTTAATCTCCAAGATAAATGAGTTGTTAATCGATTTACAAGGTTATTTGAATAAATTTTTGGAATATGCTAGAAATTTTCTCAGTACAGGGGAAATAGGAGATCTAGATGATTTACTTGATAAATTTGAACATTTTATACTAAACAAGGGAAAATTAGAAAATGAAGATTTTGAAGCTATATGTAAAATAGCTATAAAATTTGTTGAGCAATCATTATCACAAAAAGAAAGTTTGCGAATAATAGAATTGAGTTCTGTTTTCAACTATTTTTCTGAAATTATTAAAAAAAGTCTTAGCTTAATTAGAAATTCAATTCCAAAATACCTTTCATATCG
Source organism: Candidatus Hodarchaeota archaeon (assembly GCA_048887205.1). Classification (GTDB taxonomy): domain Archaea; phylum Asgardarchaeota; class Lokiarchaeia; order Sigyniarchaeales; family SOKP01; genus Loki-b32. Next base: position 2,067 of record JBHLKB010000311.1, on the reverse strand, counting down.
TCGATTAAAAACACTAACTATACAATTGATTAAAAAGTTAAATGAAAGATTTAGTAGGGAGCAAAAACCAGCAAAAATTTTAGGTCAGAAAGTGATAAATAAATTTAAAACGTTTCTTTTTAATCAAATTGAAACACACTCGATTTTATTGAAAAAAGCTCTTAAATATAATGAAAAAGAATTGATAAAAGAATTCAATTTATTAGTTGAGGGAAATATTGATACGTTTTTTAACGAAATAGATTTAAAAATAGAGGATTTAATTTCATTTGCCGAAATACAAATGGAGTCTAATACGAATCTAATAACAGAGCATATAGAAAAATTTAAAACGTTTTCAAGAGAGTTGAGTTATTTGTTGAGCTATGTTTTAAGGTATTCTACTATTAATCGTTATATTAAGGAGGAACCTGACAAAGAAATCAGTGATCCTGTGACTTTTTTGAATAGATTTCATAGATTTTTAGAAAAGAGAATAGGAGGAATAAATCTTGTATGGAAATTTTATATTCTTAATTGGATAAGGGACTATTCAAAAAAATTTCTTAAACCAGAAGAACAAAAAACATGGACACTAACAGAGATATATTATGATTTTATTGGATATCTCGAAGAGAGAGAATCAACTGAGCAGAAAATTGAAAATTTTCTAAATTTTTTAGATGTTTATATTGCAAAGGTTCCTAATCCTAAAGAGAAAAATTTATTACTTGAATTCTATAAAAACTATGAATTTAGTATTGATATTAATATCGAATTTCCAAAATATGTCAAAAACACCATAAATATTGAATTGAATAATTTAAATCCTCAAATTGAGAAATTAATGCCACTAAATTATTTCAGCTTGGATGAGGAGGAAACATTTTATAATTATATTAAAAATACGGAATTAAAATATTTTTCAAAATTAATACCAAGACCATTAACTATTACCTTAAAACACATTTTAACGAATGAAGAAAAAGAATTATTTAAAGGAGATCTTTTTCATATTATAGATTTCAAATTTTGGCATAATAATGCTAGATTCGAAATATCAGATAATTTTAAAGAAGTATATAGAGAATGGGTGAAAGAAATATGATTAGCGGAGTTAAGAGAAAAACAACTGCAATAGAAAGTACATTTAGATTTTTCCAAACAGTTGATCTAATAATTTCTCATTTCAAAAGGGAAGCTGATAAGAATAAAATCTTTGAACTAACCAGCCAAAAAACTACTTTTAATGATTTATTGATTGCAACAGCAACTATTCATATATATCACAGTTTAGGAATTAGAGTTCAAAATATTTTAGATTTAGATAAATTCACCTTTGACTCTACTAAGAAATTAGAACTTACAGAAAAAAAGATTATTATTGAAGAAGTTAAGTCCTTATTAAAGGACTCATTATTCTTAGAAGTAAATCTTCTCAACAAGATAATTGATTTAGAAAATAAATTTATTTCATTGTTAATTGAAGAAAGAAACCCTGAACTCCAAGAAATTCATAAAGAGAAGATGATAAATGATATTGGAATTAAAATTGAGCAAGAATTACGAGAAATTGTGCTAAAATATCCACCTTTCTATTTTTATGATTTGATAGGGGATTTAATAGGATTAACTAATGAAATTAAAAAAGAGATTCTAGAGGAAAGTGCTGCTTTTAAAGATATATCAGTTGAATTAGAAAAAAAATTAGAATTAGAAGAGAAAGAGGACAAATTTATAGAATTAGCAACATTAAATAGGTTAATAAATAAAGCCCATAAGGATTTTGAGTTCAAATCGTATAAAGAACTACAAATTGAAGCAATGCCAGTTAGAATGATAAAAAGGAAAATTACCGATTTTAATTTTAACCGATTTCCTATTTCAATACCTGGATTGAATACTTTTATAGAAGCAAATAATTTAAAGAAAGATTTGATAAAACAAATAGAAGATGGTCTCAATGAGAAAATAAATTATGATGAGTTTGAACAAAAAATATTAACATTTTTAAAATTAATCTTAATTAGAAAATTAAAAGAGAATCCAAATAATTTCATATATTTTTTACAATGCTTAAATGAGTGT
>JBHLKB010000310.1:0-3774 GCA_048887205.1 Candidatus Hodarchaeota archaeon | reverse complement strand
TGATATTTTAGAAAATTCTGGGGCTCAAGGGATTATATATTATCCAGATTTAGAACGGACAGGCAGAGAATTAGATAAAGTTATTTACAATGGACTATTCACCACTCAAGAGCGAATGCCAAATGCATTATTCGGATTTAGCATTACTTATAAACAAGCAATGCGTTTGAAAGAATTATTGGTAAATGGTCCTATTAAAATACATGCAAAAATTGAAGCAGAGTTCTCCACGGGTAATTTGGAGGTGATTTCTACATCAATAAAAGGCAATAAATATCCAGAAGAGGAAATTATTCTAATTGCTCATCTTTGCCATCCTATTGCTTGTGCGAATGATAATGCTAGTGGATCAGCAGGATTATTGGAATTGGCTAGATTATTTTTGAGATTAATAAATACTAGTTTAATTAAACCCCCAAGTCGTACTTTAAGATTTGTTTGGGTACCAGAATTTAATGGAACAATTCCTTTCGCTAAGAAATATGAAACCCAAATAAAAAAAGCAGTGTGTTGTATTAATTTAGATATGATTGGGGAGCATCGGAATAAAATTGGCAATCCCCTGATAATTTATGGAGCACCATATTCAACTCCTTCTATTTTAAATGATATGATTGGTTATTTTGTAAAATTAATTGCTAATCATCCTAAGGGAATAGCAATTAACGGATCGGTTGCCCCCTTAAGTTATAGATTAAAAGCCCATGATGGAGGAAGTGATCATTCAATATTCCTTGATTCATATTTTGGCATTCCATCAATAATGCTAAATCATGATGATCCATATTACCACTCTTCAATGGATACTGTAGAATTCTGTGATTCTTCTGAAATTAAACGAGTAATTGGTATAACCGCTTGTACTGCTTATGTTTTTGCTAATCTTGATAATGATTTCATAAAATTCCTTATACCTATTATACATGAAAGTTTTTACAATAGAATGGGTAAATCATTGCATCTTTTGGATACGTTAATACTTGGCGAAATCGAGAATGATAACAATGATGACGATAAAACAAAGATTGATGAAAAGATTATTTTAATGTATTATTTAATTAATACTATCATTGAATATGAGGGTAGTGTCATTGATTCCTTAAATAAATTTGATCTTAATATAGGAGATAATGAATTCTTAAAAAATCTAAAAGATGAGAAAGATTATTGGCTAGCAAGTCAAAAGCATAGATATGAAAAATTAATGGAGTTAAATTATAATATTACTTCTAATTTAGAAGACTATAATTTATTATATTCATCTCAATATCAGAAAGACTATGAGGGATTAATTACATTCAGAAAACTCGTTCCTATAGTTCGAATTCCAATTTTTCAGGCATTTATCAAAAAATTATCATATAACTTTTTTGGTCCTATACATGAATTATTGAACTTGTTAAATAAAGGTTTTAATGTATTAAGAATTTGCAGTTATTTAACTCTTCAATATGAACAAATACTTTATCCTAGTACAATCCAAGAATTAATCAATTACCTAGAAGATCAAAAATTAATAAAAAGGAGATAAAAATATATTTAAAGATAATTATAACAAAACAAGTTCAAAAATTTTCAGTACAAATGAGAACTTCAAATAAATTTTATTAGAATTAATACCATTTTAAATTTAAATACCAACAATCGATTTGAAAATGGATACTTTTAAAGAAATAGATAAAGATAATATCAAAAAGGCAGCAAGACTTCTGGTAAAATCAAAAAATGCAATAGTATTAACTGGTGCGGGTATTTCAACAGAGTCGGGTATTCCAGACTTTAGAGGAGAAAGTGGAATATGGGAAAAGTATAAACCTGAAATATATGGTAATATTCAAGCTTTCTTAAAGGATCCTTCAAAATTTTGGCAAATGGCTGAAGATATTGCACCAACTTTATTTAATGCAGAACCCAATCCAGGACATTATGCAATTGCAGATCTTGAAAAAAAGAATATTGTTAAGGCAGTTATTACACAAAACGTTGATGGATTACACCAAAAAGCGGGGTCTATCATTGTGTATGAAGTACATGGTAATATAAATAGATTTACCTGTTTAGGATGCCGTGCAAGCTATAATAAAGAACAATTGTTGCGTAAATTAAAGAAAGGAAAAAATTCACCTCCAGTATGCGATTTTTGTGCGGCTCCTTTGAAGCCATCAGTAGTATTATTTGGAGAAAGTCTACCTAATTTTGAAAAATATATGTCAATAGATTTAGCGAAAAAAGCAGATGTTATGTTAATAGCAGGATCTTCACTAATGGTGGCACCAATCTGTGATTTACCCATATTTACCTTACGTAATGGTGGAAAAATAATAATCATCAATGATGAACCAACTTATTTAGATGAGCGAGCAGAAATTGTAATCAATAATAAAACGGGAGTAGTTTTACCATTGATATTAGAAGAAATAAAAAAAATTCAAGCAAATTTTGAATCTGAAACTCGTAATTAAATGAATTTTGAAGTCACTTATACATGATTAGTGAGAATTTTATTGTAAAAGATTGGCGAAAAATTGACTTTTCATTTGGATTAGTTTATCCAAATGTTTATAAACTCGGAATGTCATCATATTCTATTAGACTTCTTTATTTTTTAATTAATTCTTATGAAAATATTGCCTGCGAACGAATATTTTTACCTGACAATTTAAATTTAAAATTCCCTGCATCAAAAGACTATTCCTCAAAAAAATATATACGTTCTCTTGAAAGCAAAGTATTACCAAAGGAGTTTGACATTCTAGGTTTCTCATTACATTATGAGAATGATTTTAAAAATATATTATGGATATTAGAGAAAGCTGAGATTCCTTTAACTTCTCAAGAGCGTCAGGAACGTATTACCAAAAATGAAGCTCAATTTCCAATTATAATAGGTGGTGGCCCTGTAGTTACCTCAAATCCGATGCCATTGAGTAAAATATTTGATATTTTGTTTATTGGCGATTCAGAGCAAAATCTCAAATTATTTTTTGAAGTATTCCAAGAATATAAGAATAATGAAATAAGCTTTCAACCATTTTTAGAAAAAGTAAGTCAAATTGAAGGAATTTATATTCCTACACTTAATAATAAAACTATAAGATATGTACTTCAAAATATTGATGAATCTCCTATTCCTATCTATCAACTAATTTCTAAATCATCAGGAGATAAATATATTTTTGAAAGTAATTTTTTTGTTGAAATAAATCGTGGGTGTCCATTTAGATGCAAATTTTGTATCTCTTCTTTTCATAATTCACCATTCAGAAACAGAAGTTATGAAAACATAATAAATGTAATCGAAAATAGTATTAAGTATTCTAATTTCGAAGCAATAAGCCTTATAGGATCTTGCGTATCATCCCATCCTAAATTTAGGCAAATATGTGAGTTCATAATTAACACAGGAAAACGATTAACAATTCCTTCGATTAGAATTGAGCATTTAACTCCAGATATAATTCTATTATTGGAGCAAGCAGGTATTAAAACAATTACGATCGCACCAGAAGCAGGTTCAGAAAGTTTAAGGTTTGCAATTGGAAAGATGATATCTAATGAGAAAATAATTACCGTTTTAACCCAAATTAGAGATTCCCAGGTTAAGAATGTAAAATTTTATTTTTTAATAGGTTTACCGGACGAAAAAGAAGAAAATATTGATGATATTATTGATTTATTAAAGTCTATAGATCAACTAGGATTTAAAAGAAATTCTTTACGCGTAAACATTAATCCTTTTATTCCAAAGCTTAATACACCCTATGAAAAAGAGGT
>JBHLKB010000309.1:0-3778 GCA_048887205.1 Candidatus Hodarchaeota archaeon | reverse complement strand
TGGCCTACAATTTTAGATAACGTTAATACTAACATGAGAATCGCTTGGGAAGAACCTTTCGGACCTGTACTTCCTTTTATTCGAATTATTAGCGCTGAGCAAGCTATAGAGATTTCAAACAAGTCAGAATATGGCCTTCAAGGAATGATTTTTACAAATGATATTGATTTAGCATTCAATATAGCTCAAGAATTGGAGGTTGGAACTGTCCAAATTAATGGAAAGAGTGCACGTGGACCAGATCATTTTCCTTTTTTAGGAACAAAATCTTCTGGTTTAGGTACGCAGGGTATAAAATATTCTATTGAAGCAATGAGCCGCCCAAAAGTTGTTGTTATCAATCTATCTGAAAGGGGAAAATTAGTAAAGCAGTGTTTTGCTTCAGAGAAATAGATTGGGTTTTAAATAAAAAAATTAAATCAATTGAAAGAAGTGATTATAATAGATTTAAAATAAATTTTTAGTATTAAAAATCAGCCCTATATCCTATCGTGTATGATCTTAAAAAATCGCATAATTTAAATCTATTATTTTATCATTTTTAATAGCTTTATTATCTTTTTTTCATCTATATCATTAAGAGTATTAATTTTAAGATGCCTCGTTGTTTTGCCACTCCCTTCAAAAAAAGCTATCTCTTCTTTTGTTAAATCTTTAATCGAGAAACCCAGATTGACATGTGTTTTTAAAGCAACAATATAATATTTTTCTCCATAATAAGGAACTCCATATTTCATTTCCTCTATAATATTTGGGAATATACTCAATATAATTTCCCTTAATTTCTGACAAATCTCTTTTTGAGGAGATTTCTGTTTTTCTATATATTCTTTAACTTTATTGTCCATAATCTTGTTTTTAATACTGTTTAATTAAATTTTATCAAAGGGACTATAAGAATTTTTAAATTTCCATAATTTCAAATTTCACTAAATAACCATGATTTAAGGTATTCTTTTGTTAGTAGACATCAAAAAAGAATTAGATTTATTAATATCCTATAGTTATTTGAAAATTATTAAAAATTAAAAAAAAGAAATGAAATTATGATAATTAGTATAATCATAATTTTAGCATGTTTTTTAGCTGTTATTCTATTAATTATTACCAATAAATTGAATAGAGCGATCGCTTCTTTATTTGGGGCAATAATCACATATTTCGTGCTTATATTTATTGAAGGTCTCGATTTTCCTATTATTGTTGAATTATTATTTGGATCTCCTATTGAAGGATTTGTAAACTTACATTCATTAATAATGATAATTGGGACGATGATGATTGTGCAAATTGCTCATGAGGCTGGTTCATTCCAATTTATCGCAGGTAAATTAATCAAATTATCAGGAGGAAATCCTATTCGTTTAATGATAATCTTTTGTACTGTAACTGTTTTAATATCTGCAATTTTAAATAATATTTTGACTGTTATTATAATTATTCCTCTTACTATTACTGTTTCAAGGATATTAAACATAAATCCTTCACCTTATATACTAACTCAAGCAGTATTAGTGAATGTGGGAGGTACAGTTTTTTCAATTTCCTCAATTCCAAACATTTTAATTACAACCTTTGCGGGAATAGAGTTTTTAGAATTCTTTATAAATGTAGGTTTAATTTCCTTTATTATTTTTATATTTACTCTCTTGCTTTTTATTTTAATTTATAAAAAAGATTTATCAATACCAGAAGAAGGGCAAAAAGCATTAAAAGAATTTGATGTTTGGAATGTTGTTCAAAATAAAAGATTATTGTATCAATCCTTATTTTCTTTACTAATCCTATTAATATTGCTCACAATTATTCCATCATCACTTCTTTCACCAGATATCATTGCTTTAACTACTGCTATAATTTTAATCATCATAACAAGATTAGAACCAAAAGAAATTATAAGTAAAATAGATTTTGAGTTGATATTTTATCTATTAGGTATTTTTGTAATTGTTGGAGGACTTGAGGTAACAGGAGCAACGGAGGCTGTAGGAATCTTTATCCTAAATATAGGTGGAAGTAATCTCTTTTTTCAACTCCTATTGATTCTATGGTTTTCAGCTTATTTAAGCAGTTGCATTGATAATATCCCAATTACTAAGGTCTTAATTCCAGTTGCAGATACTATGACAGAAACGGCTTTATTAGTTAATAAAAAACAAATTTTTTACAGCCTTGCATTTGGGGCAAATTGGGGAGATAATTTAACACCATTAGGTGATAATATTCTTGTAGTTAATATTGCTGAACAAAATAAGCGTCCTATAAGTTTCAAATCATTCTTCAAATTAGGATTTATTACAACAAATTATCAATTAATAATTATTTCAATTTATTATTGTTTAATTTTCTACACTTATATTGGGATCACTATTTTAGGGATGGTAGGCGTAATTCTAATGGTAATCTATTGTTTGAATAAATTTGGATCAAAAAAAATTAAATCTCATATGTATAGTTTTAGCAATAAATTAAGAGAAATTATAATAAGGTGATCATGATGGTATTTAAAAATATTCTAAGAATAAAAGCAGCTTTACCAGAAGTTAAACATGTTGCTATGTTCTATAATAATGGTACAATTTTTCAAACTACATTTGAACAAGAAATTAATATCCCAAAATTAGGGGAAAATTTAGCAGAAGTCTTGAATCACGCGAGAAAACTTTATGAAATTTGTAATTATAATTTTGAAGATTATAAGAAAATAATTTTTGAAACTGATGATATGTCTATTATTATTGTAAAACTTGGTGAGGATAGTAATATTGCCCTCTTTTTCAAGAAAGAAGAAGAAAAAGAACTAAAATTAACTGCAATAAAAAGATATTTGACTAGAATTGAAGAATTAATTGATATGGATGAAAGAGAACTGATAATACAAGATATAATAGCAAAAGAAGAAGAAACCAAGCAATTAAAAGAATTACTCAATGAAAACAAAGAAATAATTGAAAAATTAGATAAAGAATTAAAGAACATTGAAGAAGGAATAATCGAGGGTGATAAAAAAGAGATTGGTAAAAAAATAAATGATCTAGATCTTGAATGTGTTAATTTAAATCATGAAATAGAAAAAAAGAATGTTGAAATTGAACAATTAAAAGGAAAAATAGAAAAAAGCCATAAACGTGTTTAATTAAATCATAAAAACTATAAATTTAAATCTTGAATTATCCCTAAAATTACGGGAATTAAAAAAATCATTGTAATACCAATTAGAATAATAGATATAAAGTATTCAATTGATTTTTTTTTCAAATCTTTGAAAATTACTGTTATAGCTATAATAAAAGAGACTATCAATAGTCCAAATGAAAGCAAAATTAAAATTATTAATTGATTTACCATCCTGACATCATTATCCGTATTAATTTCATTTAATCCAACAATAGATATTTAAAATTAAATCCTTATTCAATATTTTTTTCAAAAGGGAAAAAAAAAATAATAATTAAATTTAGCTTTATTTCTTATCCGTAGTTTAGGAACTTGTTAGTGCAGGTCTGATTTTTTCTCTTTCCGACAATTTTTCTGAGAGTTCTTTTTTAAGATTAGCTAATTTATTTTGTTTCTCCATTGCCTCTTTATTAATTTCCAACGCATCAGTTTCTAATTTGGTTAAGTTTTTCTGTTGTTTTAGGTATGCTTCTTGTGCTTTTGTAACTTTTTCACCAGGAGCATTACTGTTCACTAATTTAACATATGCAAATTGCTTTTTTGCTAAATTTTTTCTTTGTTTAGCCTCATCCAGCTTTAAATTTGCGCGTTTTACATTAAC
>JBHLKB010000308.1:0-3778 GCA_048887205.1 Candidatus Hodarchaeota archaeon | reverse complement strand
TCGGTAAATGGTTAGGATTAATCATTCTCATATTTTGGTTCATAACATTATTGATTATTTGGGCAGTATATGGAGAGGTTGACATAGTAAAAAGTATGAATTCTGCCCTTGATCTCATGCCACTAAATATCCCACTGTTGACAACTATAGTTTTGATAACAGGAGTCTTAGCTATGGCACATTATGGTGTCATCATAAGAAACCTTGCCTCAGTTGATAGTTTGGGACGTGTTAGTGTAGTTTGTTCGGATAAAACTGGTACACTAACTAAAAATCAGATGTCAATTCAACACGTTTGGACAAATGGTTCGGTTTTTAGAGTTACTGGCAGTGGTTATTCTCCAGAGGGGGAAATTATTTTAATGGATGATCCAAAAAATCCCATTTATGTTAAACATATAGATGAATATCCTTATCTAAAATTGTTATTAACTTCTGGATTTTTAAATAACAATTCAGCATTAATAAAAAATGAAATTAATATTTCTGGGAGACCAATTCTAAAATGGGACGTCTTGGGATCACCTACAGAAGGTGCACTTATGGTTTTATACCAGAAAGGTATGGGTGATTATCTTCTTGAAGATTTCGAGTCTATTACTGAATATCCTTTCGATTCCTCATTAAAGAGGATGACCAAACTTTATAAACGAGATCATGCCTATTATTCTTTTACTAAAGGTGCAAGTGAAATTCTAATCCCACTTTGTACTAAGATCTTATATAACGATACTGAAATTAATTTTAATGAGGAGATTAAAGATAAAGTGCTGGAAATTGTAAATCTTTATGCAAATCAAGGTTATAGAATATTAAGTTTATGTTATAAAGTAATGGATATGATTCCTCCTGAAGGAGATGAAGGAAGAGAGGTAAGTGAAACAGATCTTATATATATTGGATTTGTAACAATTTTAGATCCTCCTAGAGAAGGAGTTAAGGAATCTGTACAACAGTGTCATGAAGCAGGGGTGGATGTTGTCATGATTACAGGTGATTCTCCCACTACAGCAAGATCAATAGCATCGCAAATTGCAATCGTAACAGATGAAAATGATACGGTAATAGAAGGAAAAATGGTTAAAGATATTAAATCTTTTGAGGAATTTAATCCAATTAAAGTATTTGCAAGAGTTTCTCCCGAACATAAAGAAGATATTGTAGAAAAATATCAGGAACAGAAAAAAGTGGTAGCTATGACGGGGGACGGAGTAAATGATGCTTTAGCACTGAACATGGCGGATGCTGGGATCGCAATGGGTATAACAGGAACAGATGTAGCTAAAGAAGCTTCTGATATGGTTATTTCGGATGATTCATTTAACTCTATCGTTACCGGTATACATCATGGAAGAGGCATATTCGCAAGAATTCGTGCTTTAGTTTTCTTTTATATCTGTATTAATATTTTTGAAGGAATTGTTCAATTCTTTTTAGCGATAGTCTTACGTTTACCCTATTTCTTGGATGAAGCCTTTTACTTGCAATGGATATTTCTTACTATAACACTTCATACATTTCCAGGATTGATACTTGCTTTTGATAGTACCTCGAAAGACGTTATGAAAGAAAAACCTCGAGATTCTGAGGAAATTCTTTCAAAAAATACTTTTATTCTGTTATTTATATTTGGTATTTTGCTGGCAATTAGCATGTTAATTACATATTTTATAACTTGGAGCGGTATCTATCCAATATTTACTGAAAACATAGATTTTGGTACCCTTAATGATGCTTATCTTTATGGAGGATCTTCTCTTGGAGATCCTTTATTGAAAGAAGCAAAAACATTAACAATGGTGATGGTTACCCTATATTTCTGTGAATCTCTCTTAGTGTTTCAAATTAGACGCCCGAACAAATCCCTAATACGTAGCTTGATTGAAGATAGTAATAAGAGAATGTATCTTCTTATTGGTTTTCTTTTTGCAGTATTCATCATGTTAATATATATTCCAGGCGTTCAGGTTTTTTTAGCTCAAAATGGAATCAATTTCAGGTTCATGTATTTAACAGGGCTTGATTGGTTAGTCTGTTTCTTGATTTCATTAATCTGCATTGTTTCATTTGAGATTGTTAAGTATATAGCACGTAGATATAACATAACTTTCTAAACTTTATTATATTTCTTTTATTCATTTCATTAAAAAGATTAATTTTTTATTTCGAATTTTATTTCTTTCTCCTATGTTACAAGGGAAAAGTGTTAAATTAACTCCAATTAAAAGAGAAGACATTGATTCCTTTCTTAAATGGTTTAACGATCCAGAGTTAACTCAATATCTAACAATTTATCTTCCAATGACACGCATGGAAGAAGAAGAATGGATTGAAAATCTAAAAAACCGGAAAGATACTATTCATTTTTCCATTGTTATTCCAAATGAAGACGGGCAGGAGAAATTAATTGGAAATTGTGGAATACATAAAATAGACTGGAAAAATAGAGTTGGGGAATTAGGCATAGCTATCGGAGATAAAGAGTATCAAAATAAAGGTTATGGGACTGAAGCACTGGAATTGTTAGTAGAATATGGTTTCAACACTGTCAATCTAAATAGAATCGAATTATACACATATGGTTTTAATATTAGAGCTATAAAGTCTTATAAGAAAGTGGGATTTATAGAAGAAGGAAGGAAACGACAATTTATATGGGCTAATGGAAAATATCATGATGCAATAATAATGGGGATTTTAGCAGAAGATTGGAGAGAAAAAATCAAGAAATAAACACTCCAAAATAGAATTTGGATATAAAACATGTAATTAATTTTCAGAATACATTAGTTTTTAAAAAATTCAATATTCAAATCATTATATAAGAATAATAAAAATATGAGTGAAATAATTTGAGTAAATCTATTGTATCTGTTGTTAAGTATGAAGAACCATTAAAATCAGTTCGTAAAGTTATAGAGTTATCTAAATTATTTGAAGATTTACCAAAAGATGCGAAAATATTCATCAAACCAAATATAGTTTATTGGAGTAAGGGTTCTCATCCTAAATGGGGAGTAATTACAACATCACGAGTTATGGAAGACGTTGTAACTCTCTTAAAAGAACAAGGAATTGATGATATAACAATTGGTGAGGGTTTTGGAAGTAATGAAGCTGCAGAACATGCCTTTAAAAAATTAGGCTACAACAATCTTAAAGAGCGATTTGGCGTAAAATTAATTAATGTTTTTGATAGACCTTATGAAAAAATAGATATGGGATGTGAATTTTTAGTAAATTTTAGTTCCGATGCCCTCGCAGCTGACTATATATTAAGTTTGCCTGTTTTAAAAACTCACAGTCAAGCAGTTGTAAGTTTAGGCATAAAAAATCTTAAAGGTTTTATAAATATAGCTTCTCGAAAGAAATTTCATAATGCTGATCCTGTAAAAGATTTACATTTTAATGTTTCAAAGCTTGCAAATAATATCCCTCCGTGCTTATCACTTATTGACGGAATTTATACATTAGAACGTGGACCAACAATGGATGGAAAAGCTCATAGAACAAACATTTTGATAGCATCTAAAGATATTTTATCGGCGGATTTAGTAGGTGCAAAATTATTAGGCATAGAACCTTCAAATGTGCCACATTTAGTACACGCTGCTGAAGATAGAAAGAGATCGCCTGATTTATCAGATATTGAGGTTGTTGGAGAAAAAATTGAGGATCTGGCTTCACATCACGAATGGGAATTCATTTATAATGATGCTGGTGATTTGCCACTTCCCTTTTATACTAGACAATTTAAGGGGATTAAATACCGCAAATA
>JBHLKB010000307.1:0-3789 GCA_048887205.1 Candidatus Hodarchaeota archaeon | reverse complement strand
AAGATCCTGATATTATGAAAAAACTAAAAGATGCTAGTAGCAAAAATATGGAGATAAATGTAAATAAGACAGCTTCTCTTGAGGAATTGGTTTATGAAAGTTTTCTTTCCGATCCTCAACAATTTCAAATGCCATTTGAGGCTTATTTAGGGGATGGACCATTTGTTTTTGTCAGTTACTCTCACACAGACAGACTTCAGGTTTATCCCATAATAGATTATCTTAATAAGACTGGCATAAATATATGGTATGATGAAGGTATTCCTGTAAGTGAGGATTGGAAAGAATCTATTGTAGAAAATCTAGAACGATGCAGTGCATTTCTCGTTTTTATTACGCCCCATATAATAGATTCTGAATATGTGAGAAAAGAAATCAGTTTTGCCTTAAAAAAGAAGAAGCCATTCTTTAGTATCTACTTGAAAGAGACTGAATTGCCCAGTAAATTAGAATTTGAGATTGGGGATATTCAATTTATGAACAAATATCTCATGCCTGAAACTGAGTTTTACAATAAATTAAACAAGATGCTAGATCCAGTTCTTAATAAGTAATTCTTTTTATCTTGCTTTTTTAATGTAAGTTTATTCTAATTCTCTCATTCTTTACGTTATATTTAAAATTATATTTAACTTAAACATTCATAAGTTTATAATCCAAATATTTCCAAAATCAATTTCATGTGGATAAAAATATGTCCTATTCAGAACCTAAGGAACTAATTAATGCAGAAAAGCTTATTGAAGAAGGTAAAATCGAAGAAGCTCTTCAATTATTAAATGATTTTGGAAAGAAAAAAGATCTCTCTTACCATGAGCGGATATCTTATTACACGCTAAAAAGCCTTGTTGCTTTTTATTTTTTAGATAGAAATGAATGTACAAAATATGCCGAAATGGCTTATCAAGAAAGTCATAAGCTTGAGAATTCCCTTTTGTTGCTTGATGTCTATATTCAGATGGCATTTTCATTACTTTTTTCTTCTAAACCAAGGGAAGCTTCTGAATTTATCAAAAAGAGTGAAGACCTAAAAAGGATACTCCCTCAAGAATTATCACCAGAACTCAAAAAAAGAAAAGCATATATATTATGGTGTAAGGGTGTTACTCATCATCTGAAAGGAGATTTGGAAAAAGCTAAAGATTTTAGGGAGGAAGCTCTAACAATATTAAAAGAACTTGATCTTAAGTTAGATATTGCTAATATACTTTATCAACTTGGAGGTGTTTCCTGGCAAATTGGAGACTTGAACAGTGCTCTAGAATATACTGAAGCATCTAAAATTCTTTGCACCAATCTTAATTGGACATACTTTCTTCACTTGTGTTACCAGCAATTCGGAAATATTTATGCGCTGAAAGGTGAATTAGATCTAGCTCTTAGTTATTTTGAACAAGTTTTAGCATTTGCAGAGAAAGAAAATGTTTTGAGATTAAAATCAAGTATGTATAATAATATTGGTATACTCTACCAAGAAAAAGGAGATTACGACCGTGCGTTAGAAAATATAGAAAAAAGCATTGCTATTGCAGAAGAGTATGGTAATAATTATGGAAAATTTCTTAATACTGATAGCTTATTTCACTTAGCTCTTGATATGAACGATCTTGAAAAAGCACAACAATATTTGAATCGAATGAAACAAATCGCCGATCAAGAAAATTTAAGAAGATTTAATATAGCATATAACATAAATAGAGCAGTTTTCCTGAAAAATAGTCTCCGAGCTCTCAATCGAGGCAAAGCTGAAGAGATGTTAAAACAATCAATTGAAGAAGGAATTCCTGAATATGAATTTTTAAAAATGGCTCTCCTTAACTTATGTGATTTGCTCCTATTTGAATTACGTGCTACTAACGATACAGAAATACTAGATGAATTACAAACCTACATTTCTCAATTGTTTGACGCTGTTAAAAATTCTCGGTCTTATTCATTATTAGCTGAAACATATTTATTGCAAGCAAGATTGTCATTAATTACATTGGATATGATAAAAACTCGGCAATTCTTAACTAAAGCTCAAGAAATAGCAGAAAAATATGGGCTTGATTTGTTAGCCAAAAAAATTTCGAGTGAACATGATGAATTGCTAAAACAACTAGAAATGTGGGAGAAATTGAAGGAATCGAAAGCACCTTTAGCTGAACGTATTGAATTATCACGCTTAAATGAACAAATGGAGAGAATGGTAAGAAAGAGGTTAATCAAACTCCCGAAATTAGAAGCTGAACAGCCAGTACTACTTACTGTTATGTCAAAAGAAGGGAAAGTTTTATTTTCTAATCCATTTACTGCTGATATAACAATTGACAGCGCCTTTTTTAGTGAATTTTTATCCTCTTGCAATACATTTTGCGACCAAATTCTTTCCGAATCATTTGATCGTGTGAAATTCGGCCAACATACTGTGCTTATCACAGCAGTTGATTCCTTTTCCGTCTGTTATATGTTCCAAGGGCAGTCCTATACCGCCCGGCAGAAATTGCTCCATTTTGCTGAGGCTGTTAAAAAAGAACCCAACATTATGAAAATACTGCAAGAAGCAATTAATAAAAACGTAGAGATTAAAGTAAACAAGACCGCATCTCTTGAGGAACTAATTTATGAAAGTTTTCTTTCAGATCCTCAGCAATTTCAGATGCCATTTAAGGCTTATGAAGGTGATGGACCGTTTGTTTTCGTCAGTTATTCTCACACAGACAGACTTCAAGTATACCCGATAATTGACTATCTTAATAGAACTGGTATAAACATCTGGTATGATGAAGGAATTCCTGTAAGTGAGGATTGGAAAAGCTCAATCGTGGACAATCTAGAGCGATGTAGCGCATTTCTCGTTTTTATTACACCTCATATAATAGATTCAGAATATGTACGGAAAGAAATTAGTTTTGCCTTAAAAAAGCAAAAACCATTTTTTAGTGTGTACCTAAAAGAGACTCAATTGCCTAGTAAATTAGAATTTGAAATTGGGGATATTCAATTTATGAATAAATATCTAATCCCTGAGACTGAATTTTATAACAAACTAAACAGGATGCTGGATCCAGTACTCAATAAATAATTTTTTTTATCTAACACTTATTAAGTGCAATCTTTCTTCAATTCTTCCCTGTAATGATCTTTATAATTCTTAAACATCTTATTTATATATTCTTAAACTTTAAAAGAAGGCAATTTTAAAATTATATGAAATTTTTTATTTCACACATGCTTAATTCGACTTTGGTAAGAATTTTTATAATTATTAGTTTTTTCTTTTTTGGGTATAATCTCACATATATAATCTTATATAAAAAAAGCCATAAAAAAAACCAAAACAATAATGAAATTAATAATAGATTAAAAAATACACGGACCTTTGCGAAGATAGGGATACATTTAATTAACATTTTTATTTTTCTGTGTTGTTTAAACATTTTTATATATGAATATTGGAGGCTGATATTTCCAAAAATAGATTTATTAGTTATTAGTGACATTCTCCAAATTGTAGGATTTACTTTAATAATTGGTGGAAATATAGTATTATTATTAGCATATAGAAAGCTGGGTGTTCAATGGTCTTATCCTATTGATGGAACTAAAAAGAAGAAAGAACTTGTTACCACCGGGATTTATGGTCGTGTAAGACACCCTATTTATCTCTCATTTAATATATTTTGTATTGGCTATAATTTATTACTATTAGATTGGTTTTTATTAACTTTATATATTATTGGTGCAATTGGCTTATATGTTCAAGCAATAGATGAAGAAAAGATATTAATTGAATATTTTGGAAAT
>JBHLKB010000306.1:0-3851 GCA_048887205.1 Candidatus Hodarchaeota archaeon | reverse complement strand
GTATTGAATATTAGGTACATAAACTATTGTAGGAGCCTTTATAGAAGAGTCAGCATCAAATTCGAAATTAAAAACTTTTTCTTTAAAATTGAACTCCATTTTTAAAGGTGTACCAGAGCAATGAATAAAGTGGGGACGACAAAATCCTTCAATTGCTCTACCACCACTATTAATATCACTGGGATTCAACTGTTGATCCTTACTAAAAATAGAGAGATCTTCCATATTCCAAAGATCTCCCCATTCATTATTGTTATCCGCTGTATAATTCCATTGAGTAGCATGTAATAAATTGGCATCTAAAGCATTATAATACATCGTTAATAATTTTATGTGCTTGTTCCAAGCTGTTTCAGGTTCATCTCTGAATTTATGATAAGCATCTTTTTTATTGAGATCATATGGTAATCCAAATTCCCCAATTAAAGTTGGAATTCCTCTATGAATAGATTGGGCAATCCTTTTTATATTACCTAATTGATGTGTAAACATTTCTTGAACTTTATTTTTTCCAATTACAGGTTTATCAGTTAATAGATCAAAATTAGCCTTTATCATAGACCGTTTGGTCCCTAGTGTTACTCCATCATACCAATGCCCAGCGTGCACAACGTTTTTTGGTACATTGAAAGTTAATTTTTCTCCTCTTAATATCCTAATAGGATGTGATTCGAAAAAGATAATAGCGTCAGGAATTACTTCTCTTATGTTTTTAGTATACTCATAAATAAAAGGTGATAAATAATCCTGATAGAAGTTGACTTTTCTACCTTGCTTAACTACAAAATAATCGTTATTTTGAATAACAGGATTACCATCTTCATCGAATCTCCAAACGCCTTCTTTTTTCCATATATCTTCAGCACTATCAAACCAACAAGAAACTTTTTCTTTATTTAACTCATCTCTTCTTGTTTCCTTAACTCCAAGTCTTTTTATTTCTTTATACCCAACTAATCGAGAATATCCGGATCCTGTTAATATTGCGTCTATAGGGGTGAAATTATAGCCCATATTTTCAGTAAGCTTTTCAGCACCAATTCCATCAACTTTTTTTTCAATCCATCCTTGTTCAGGTTCATTCATAGTATCAAATCCAATAATGTAAGTATTATCTTTTACTCGTATAGCAACCTGTTTAATAGCATTAATATAATGTAACTGTAAATATTCCTGAGCGTTCATTCCATCAATTTGGCAAGAGGGTGCAAAATCTTTTCCTCCGAAAAATAAAGTCCACATTGATGCATTAGCAAATCTAACAGCGTTACTTGACCAATGAAGATGAGGATATGCCTCTGGATTATTAGGGTCATATCTATATTGCATTACTAAAGCAGCATCAGTTACATCGAATTTTGTGAAATCTAAACCCACTTTTTCAAAAGTCCACCCCGGTGCTCCATCTCCTCCGCTCATCCGACTCCAAACATCTTGATGAGGATCAATAAATGTATAGAATTTATATTCAGCAGAAATTTTAAGTATCTCCTCTAAGTAATCCAGATATTCCTTATCATATTCTTTTGGTCCTTTATGTTCAATTGCCTCCCAAGTTACAAGAAATCTTAAACAATTGAAACCCCAATGCTTCAATCGTGAAAAGTGTTCATCTACTTCTTTTAGAGGAAATGGGCGACCAACAAAAGAAACATCTCTATGATCACCAAAATCAGTTTTAATATACGTTGCTCCATTAGGAGAAAAAGGGATCTTTGTGCTTCCACCTAAATTCACGCCCCTTAGTAATACAGTGCGTCCTTCTTCATCAATGAACCATTCATTCTTAGTTTTTAACTTCAATTTATTCATAAAAATGTCCAATTTATAATATTTTTTTATTTCTAATTAATTTTAATAATTATTTTTTGTTTTTTATTTTTAAAAGATTTAATTATTGCTAAAAGAGTGAGTGATATTCGAAACATTGCCATAATCCCTGAACCTGTATCGGTAAACATTACATCAGGGAAGTTTAAATTAACAGAAAATACAATATTAGTTCCAAATCAGAAGTTATTCAAATTAAGCGAGTATTTAAAGTATCTACTTTTACCGCCTACTGGATATGATTTAAAAATAGAAGAAGTTAAAGAAACAATTGATAATAATAATATTATAAATCTTAAGCAAATTGATAACAAAAATAGATTGGGATCTGAAGGTTATATTATTGAAGTAAGTCCACAAGATATAAATATATCAGCATCTAATCCAGTGGGTATTTTTTATGGAATCCAAACACTCCGTCAGCTTCTTCCTGCTGAATTGGAAAGTAATAATATTGTTGAAAATGTAGAATGGGAGATTCCATGTTTAAAAATAGAAGACTATCCCCGGTTTTCTTGGCGTGGATATATGCTTGATGAAGCAAGACATTTTCATGGAAAAGAAGTTGTTAAGAGATTGTTAGATTTAATGGCATTACTTAAATTAAATATATTTCATTGGCATCTTACAGATGATCAGGGATGGAGAATTGAAATAAAAAAGTATCCTCGACTTACTGAAATTGGTTCAAAAAGGCAAGAAACACAAATTGGAGGGCGTTTTAGTAAAAAACGTGATAACATACCCCATTCAGGGTATTACTCACTAGAAGACATTAAAGAGGTTATTGAATATGCAATGGATCGTTTTGTTACAATAATACCTGAAATAGATATGCCAGGACATACCAGAGCAGCTTTAGCTTCTTATCCAAACTTAAGTTGTAAAGGGTATACTTTTAAAGTATCTACACATTGGGGTATTCATAGAGATGTAATGTGTGTAGGAAAAGATGAGGTTTTTGAATTTATTCAAGATGTTTTAAAAGAACTAATAGAGCTATTTTCTTCAAACATAATACATATAGGAGGGGACGAAGTACTTAAAAGAAGATGGAAAGAGTGCCCAAATTGTCAATTACGATTAGAAAAAGAAGGATTGAAAGATGAAAAAGATTTGCAGGTCTATTTTACTAATAAAATAATCTCATTTTTAAAGTCTAACAAGCAAAAAGTGATATGTTGGAATGATGCCATAAACAAGAATCTTGTTGGAGAGATACTTTTTCAATATTGGTTAGGTGGAGAGAAAAAGGTTCTTGAGCATATAAAGAAAGGCGGAGATGTTATAATGTCAAATTTCAAATATACATATCTTAATCATTCATATTCTTTTACTCCTTTAAAATTGGCATACAAATTTGAACCTATTCCAAAAAATTTAGAAAAGAAATATCATAAACATATATTAGGGCTAGAAGCGCCTATGTGGGGAGAATATATCCCAAATATTAAACGTTTAGAATGGCAGACGTTTCCACGCCTTATAGCATTTGCAGAAATAGGATGGACACCCAATGAAAAAAAAAATTTTTACTCATTTCAAGAAAGATTAAAAAAATTCCTTAAACGATTCGATGTAATTGGAATAAATTATGCTACTTTAGAAGAAGTTAAACCTAATGTCTTAAAAAGATTATTTAAAGTATTTACTTTAGCTACAGAAGAAAAGGGAGGAATTTAAGTTAAATTTAAATTAATACATTAAACATATTCTATTGTTGCAGGTGGTTTTGGTGTCACATCAAAATATACATTATTAGTTTTAGAAAAATCAAGTAATTTTTTTGTTAAATCTCTTAATAGTTTTATAGGTAAATTTGTAACTGTTGCAGTTCTTGCATCCTTACTATTAATAGATCTTATAACAACATCAAATTTCCCTTCAGGATTACTTCCTAATTCATATAATATCCTGGCATACCCTTTTAATTTGGAAGCCTTTTCAATTAGTTTTGCATAATCCCAATCTCCTTTTTCACATAAAGGAACCTCGTAAATTCGCTTCCCATTAACTAATCC
>JBHLKB010000305.1:0-3854 GCA_048887205.1 Candidatus Hodarchaeota archaeon | reverse complement strand
GTTATGAATCCTTCATGAATAGCTTCCATCATAGTTCGAGGTTCCTTACAATCTCCTATTTTATAGATTTTATATGAAGGATTAGATGCCTCAATTTTATCATATAAATCCGAGTTAGGTTTTACTCCTGTGGCTAAAATAAAAGTATCAATGTTTTCTAATGATTTTGTTTCGCCTTCTTGCTGAAATTCTACTGTATTTTTCTCGAATTTCGTTATATTTGCATTGGTGATTGTATTTATCCCTAATTTCATCATATGCCCGATCATAAAACCGCGAGTCGTTCTCCCAAAATTGAGTCCTAATTTAGGTAGTTTTTCTATTATTGTCACCTTTCTATTTCCCTTGAGCCACTTAGCAAAAATTTCATCCTTTGGCATTAAATTATAAAAACTAATAAAACGCGCGACTTCTGAATCCAAAGTTCCTAATTCAGCAGCCCAAATCGCTGTTTCCATACCTGTTGCTGACCCACCTACAACCACTACATTTTTTCCAACATGATAATCTCCAGCAAGTACATCATCAGCAAAATAAATGTTACTCCCTAAAGATCCATCGATTCCTGGAATTTCTGGAATATCATATTTAACACCAGTTGCAAAAATGGCAGTATCTGGTTTATATTCATTAATTATCTCTTGTGTTGCTTCTACTCCGAGCTGTAAATCAATATTAAAATGCTCAATTTGAGCCTTATAATAATCAATTATTTCGTCAATATCTCTTCGTCCAGGGGGAATAAATGCTACCTTAACTTGCCCACCGATCTCATCTTTTTTCTCCAAAATTGTTACACTATGACCCAATATACTCGCTACTCGAGCAGCCTCTAATCCCGCAGGACCACTTCCAATAATTATTACTTTCATTGGTTTATCCGTTTTTTTATCAAGGGTGATTTCTCCTTCTCGAGAGGCTTCATAATTTCGCATGCATTCAACTGAACTCCCTGTAAAAATATGGTCAAAACAACCTTGATTACATCCTACACACTTTCTAATATCCCAAAGCCTATTTTCTTTTGTTTTAATAGGTAAATAAGGATCAGCTATGAGTGCACGCCCCATACAAATCCCATCTGCCATTTCGTTCCTTAATAGTTCTTCAGCAACCATTGGATTAGTAATTCGATTGCTAACAAAAACAGGGACAGATACATTATTTCTAATATTTTCAGCTAAGTACGCATATGCTCCTTGGGGAACCATCATTAGAAGAACAGGAATTCTAGTTTCATGCCACCCTCCAGTTACATTTATAAAATCTATTCCCACATCGTCATAATGTTTAGCAAACACCGAAATTTCTTTATATGTATTAGATCCCGGCACAAAATCGTCTCCTGCCATTCGCATTCCCACTAAAATATCGTTCCCAACTCTTTCTTTAACTAATTTTATTAATTCAAGTGGATATCGAAGCCTATTTTCCAATGAACCACCATATTCATCATCACGTTTGTTTGTAAGTGGGCTAAGAAATTGATTGATTAGATATCCTGCCGATCCCGATAATTCTACACCATCAAATCCTGCTTTTTTTAGACGTTCTGCCGCTTTCGCATGACTCTCTTGAACCACTTTGATTTCATCACTTGTCAATTCTTTAGGTACCATTTTTGTCAAATTAGATTGTATTGCAGAAGAGGATACTGCTTTAGAAGATAAAGAATAAGCACCAGCATGATATAACTGAGCAATAACTTTTGCACCATGTTTATGTATTTGCTCTGCAAAGGTTGTTAGTCCTGGAATAAATTTATCGTCATCAACTGAAAGAAAATCTCGTCCTCCACCACCTCTTTTTTCAACCTGTCCCCCTCCTATTATTATTAAACCAACTCCTCCCTTAGCTCTTTCAAGGTAGAAGTTAGTAAATTGTTCACTTATATAACCATTAGGAGTGTAATTTAAAGCCATCGCAGGTAAAACAATTCTATTACGGATTTCAATATTTCGAATTTTTAATGGTTCAAATAACTTTACAAATTTCATGATATTATTCATAATTATTAATTGAATTTTAAAATTTTCAGAAATAAATATAAAATTGTATAATTTTAATAAAAAACACAAAAGTATTAAGGTATAATAAATCAAATTTCACAAATGTTAAATTTTTCGAGGTGTAATATATGGATTCTGGTTATGAAACAATTGTTTATGAAAAAGAAGGTAAGATCGCAATAATTACACTCAATCGTCCTGATAGATTAAATGCGATAAATTTGCAAATGAATAAGGATTTGAAAAATGCACTTAAAGAAGCAAAAGAAGATAATGAAATTAGAGTCATTGTTATAACTGGAGCTGGGAGAGCTTTTTGTGCTGGGGCAGATGTTACTGAATTCGCTAGTGGTGATTTTTCAGGAGGCACAGTATTTATACATCCTTATGATTTATATAAATTGTATAAACCTATTATTGCTGCTGTAAATGGGTTGCAGTAGGCTTTGGTACAAATTTAACCATATGTTGTGACATTATTTTTGCTTCAGAAAATGCTAGTTTTGGAGAATTTTTTATTAGAATGGGAATACTTCCCGATATGAATGGTTCTCTTCTTCTACCTATGACTTTAGGAGTTCATAAAGCAAAGGAATTAATATTCTCAGGTAATAGAATATATGCTGATGAAGCATTAAGAATTGGTTTAGTAAATCAAGTATTTCCTCACAAGGAATTAATATCAAAAACTATGGAATTCGCAAATAAACTAGCTGAAAATGCCCCTCTTGCAATATCACTTTCAAAACAAGCAATTCATAAAGCTTATGAAGAAGTTTTTGATAAAATGCTCAGGATAGAAGAAGAATATAATGCAAAGCTTTATACTTCTGAGGATCATAAAGAAGCCGCAAAAGCATGGGTCGAAAAACGAAAACCTGTTTTTAAAGGGAGATAAGTATAATCTAAAAGATTTTTTTTTGTTTCATTTTAAATTAAATCTATTCTCTGACTACTGTAATGCCATTTTTTTTCAAATTCTTCATAATAAAAGGATATTTAATCAAGGATTCATATTCTAAGTCAGGAATTCCTAAATTTCTTATCTGCTCCTTTGTAAATATATTAAAAAGTATCGCAACACCATATCGAATACCATATTTTTTCAATAGTTCCAAAGCTCTTAATTGGAAATGAAAAAATTTTCCATCTGCTCCTGTTATTTGTTCGAAAGTCATTTTATCAACTCCTTTCAAGGAGACTCTCACATATAAATTGTTGAAATTGTTTAATTCCTTAATATAATCTTCATTTAACAATATTCCATTAGTTTCAAGTATGAATAACACATTTTCTGGGATATAACTCAGCAGTTTAAGCAAATGAGTTTTACCTATAGTTGGTTCTCCACCACTTATCCTTATTAATGATAAATTCATGTTAAGAAGTTTTTCACTTACTGTTTTAGGAGTAAAGTATTTACCGAATTTTTGGGGACGCCATACTTTTTTCTGAGCCCAGCAATAGGCACACCTTAAATTGCAGCCTAGGCAGTCAGCGGTAGCACAACCACCATAAAATTGAGTTTTACGAAATCTATAATACTTTTTTAATTCATTTTTACATACTTGACTTTCAATAGTATGAGCCAATTTAACTGGATCAACCATGTTCCAATTCATTATTACTGAATATTAACCAGAACAAATAGTTTTTGATTCATTTTTTGGCGAATCCTATTTTCACGTAAACATATTATAACAATATTTCTGATGACTATTTATACAACAATTACAAAAAGTTTCTGCACAAAAACCACAAACAATTTGTTCATCATTATATATATTTAAGTTTTTCTCACAACGATTACAATGTCGATATCTCTGAGCAAACGATTCTTTAAAT
>JBHLKB010000304.1:0-3857 GCA_048887205.1 Candidatus Hodarchaeota archaeon | reverse complement strand
TCATTAATTCTTAAATAGTAGTATGACTCAAAATAAACTACTCCATATAATAATAGATAATAGAGAACAGAAGTTAATGGCTCTATTTGATAAAAAAAAAGATACAATAACCTATGAGTCAAAACAATTAGATATAGCAGACATTGTCATATCTAGCGAGGTTGCTATAGAAAGAAAGGAAGGATTCGATTTTGTGTCTTCAATTATGGATAATAGATTATTTGAACAATTACTCCGTTTGAAAGACACATATGAATACCCAATTTTAATTTTAGAAGGATTAAATAATGAAGTATTTGAGACTACTGGAATGAAGATCTCATCAATATATGGAGCACTTGCGTTTATTTCATACAAATTGGGGATTTCAGTGATTCCGACTCGGAATATAGAAGACACAGCGATCGTCATTGAAAGAATTGCTATTAGAGAACAAATTAAAGATAGTTCACCAATATTTTCAAGAAAAGCCCCAAAAAAGATGTCTAAAAAGGAAAGAAGATCTTTCATTATAGAAGGATTGGTTGACATAGGCCCCAAAAAAGCTAATGCTTTAATTGAAAAATTTAAAAATCCATATCAGGTTTTTAAAGCAATAAAACGCACTGAGATTTTATATACAAAAACAGGAAATCCTAAAGGGATTAGGGGCCCTCTTGAGGAACTCACGGGTTTTGGTTGGAAATTTGTTGAAAAAAACCAAAGACTTCTTTTTGGTAAAAAGAAAAAGAGCCCTCAGAAAAAAATAAATGATATATATTAATCCTTTTTTCTACACATCATAAATTTTATTTTCATTCTTTAACTCTAACCTTATATCTTTACTATCTATTAGTCTATATGGCTAATATCAATTAAAAATGGTAAAAAAGGAAATTTTGGGATTTGATTGCTTATCTCTCTCTAATTGCAATATTTTTCTCGAGCATGGTTTATGGAATCATTGGATTTGGTGATGCCTTAGTATTAATACCAATTATAACTCCATTAATAGGTGTTAGAAATGCAGTAATATTGGTGAATCTTTGGGGTACTTTTCCTGCTTTACTTAATTTTATCAAATATCGGGAGTTTTTAGATAAAGGATATTTCTTCAGGTTCTTATCACTGGGCATTCCAGCCACAATTCTAGGCACTTATTTAATCATAGCTATTAGAGTAGAATGGATTGAGTTAATTCTGGGAATTTTCATTCTTATATATTCCTCCCTGAAAATTACAAAATATTTTCAAAATCCCGAAAATATTGAAGTAAGAAAGCTAATTAATACAACATCTCCGATAATCTTTTTCGGCGGACTCTCATATGGCTTGCTAACAGGATTAATCAGCGCAGCAGGCCCTATTAATGTGGGATTATTAGAAAAAACAGGACATTATAGGGAAAGTTTTATTGAAAACTTTGCTGCAATTGGAACAATGCTGTCAATTTCAAGAATTCCTTTTTATTTCGTCGAAAATATCTTCCCTTATGATTTATTGCATATATTTTTGTTTGCCTTTCCAATAATTTTTCTTGGAACTAAAATTGGCCATTTAATTACTCCCCAAATACCTGTAAAGAAATTTCAAATCATTATATTTTGTTTTCTTTTAGGAATAAGTTTAAAATCTATTTTTACATCAATTATTAGCTTGATTAGTTTATATTAAATAAAAAAATGGTTTAGAATTTGGAGACAAATGTCTTATATTTCACAAAATAGTTATAAATTTTGCGTTCCTTAATATTCATAGTGAGATCTAAATATAGAGATAATATTATTACCATTTATTTAATAATTTCTTCCATTTCAATTCTATTTGGATTCTATAATATTAGTGGACAAGATATAGTCCAAATACAAGATTAAGTCTTTATAATAAGAAACTTAATTGGTTCACTTTTAATTGTAGTCCTAATTGAATTTGTTATTATATATGTTTCTCTTAAGTTAGCTGAGTTAAATAAAAAAGATGTATTTTTTTCAGTATTATTAGTTAACCTTGTTATTTTTCTTCCCACTCAGATAGTTGCTTATCTTATCATGGCTTTCTTTTTTAAATTTTATCCAGTCTATACAATAGCAATATTTATTATCGTTCTTGGTTTTGAATGGGTACTTTATCATTTCGAATTACAAAAGCTCTTAAAAAAGAAATCTATAAATAAGGAATTAACCTTCGAAAAGACATTGTTAATATCAATGCTAGATAACTTAACCTCTGGAGCTCTTACGCATATTTATCCTGGTATTATTTTATTATTAGAAGTTATTAAATGGCCTGAATTGTATTTTTAATTTTTATATATAAAAACTTACTATCTGAATTTCTTATTTTACTAAAATATACCAATTTCAGATATATATAAATTCTATTAAACCAAATTATTTAACAAAAAAAATATAAGCGAAAAAGATGAAGAGATCAAAATTAGAGATCGGTTCGTTTTTTATCAATTTTATGGGATTTTATATCCTTGTAATGTCATTATTATGGATATTTGCAACTGAAATAATGTTTGTAAGTGACTTCGAAGTATTTACAGGTACAACCTATGCACAATATTTAGCTAGCCCTGGCAATCAAATTTATGCTCAAATTTATATTATAACAAAGAAGCTAATTGGATTCATATTTTTAGCAACTGGTATTTTTGTGCTATCTATTAGTTATAAAAGTTATCGTAAAGGTGAAAAATGGTCATGGTATGCCCTTCTAATAGGAGGGAGTATACCCTGGGCGACTTTTATTATTTATAAAATTTTTATTGGTTATTATGGTGGTAGTATGGTTGTATTTGTCATTGGAGCTGTACTTCTTGTTGTGGGCTTAGTCTTTCCAGCAAAGGAAATGTTAAGAAAAAAATCTGGTTAATTAAAAATGCTTGATATTAGCAATATCAGAAATATTTGTGTTGTCGGAGCAGGTATAATGGGACATGGAATTGCCCAAGTGTCATTAATGGCAGGTTATAATGTTACTTTAATTGATTTACAAGAAGAAATCTTAGACAATGGTTTGAAAAAAATTGAAGAAGGCTTAGAAAAAGTAAAAGCTAAAGGAAAATTGGAGGAAGGTGTATCTGTTGCTGATCTTATGAGAAATTGTATTATATCAATAGATCTGGTTTCTGCTGTTAAGGATGCTGATTTTGTATTTGAAGCGGTTACAGAAAAGATAGAGATTAAAAAAAAGGTGTGTAAAATAGTTATGGAAAATTCTCCTTCTCACTGTATTTTTGCCTCAAATACGTCAACATTTAGAATAACTGAAATTGCAGAAGATTCAAAGAGACCGGAACAGGTCATCGGGATGCATTTTTTTCTACCAGTCGTTGTTCAATGTTGTGTTGAAGTAATGAAAGGTGAAAAAACTTCTGATAAGGTTTTAGATATAGGTCTAGCGATTGGTAAAAAATTACCTTGTATCAAAGGAAAAAGACTTTCAGTGCGTATTGAAAAGGATACTCCGGGATTTATTGCCAATAGATTGTTAATCCCTACCAGTATATATATAAATTGGATTCTTGACCAAGCATATGAAAAGGGTATTCCATGGGAACAAATTGATGCTGATGCTGGAGCAGGAAAGTTAATCTTAATGGGTCCATGCCAATTATCAGATTATCTTGGAATAGATGCTGGTTATAATAGTATGAAAAGTTATGAAAAATATATATCACCTGATTTTGCTCCAGGTAAAGTTCTTACAAAACTCGTGAAAGAAGGAAACTTAGGAAAGAAGTCAGGTAAAGGTTTTTATGATTGGACGAAGGGGAAACCAAATATAAGTTTAAATAAAAAAGCCGGTTTATTAAATCCTGAGATCATTTTAGCTATCCATTTAAATGAAGGTTGTAAGCTTTTGGAAGA
>JBHLKB010000303.1:0-3867 GCA_048887205.1 Candidatus Hodarchaeota archaeon | reverse complement strand
CTGAAAGTGCCTTTATTAGATCATATGAACAGAATAGAAATGTACTTGAACTAATTGGGCAAACTATAAAAAATCAAGTATCCAATCTTCTAAGTTTTAATAATACTTTTAAAGATATGATAGATTTTTTGAAACTAGAATTAAAATCTGTAAAATATAGTATAATTTTAGATGCAATTGAAAAATTTATAGTAGAAAATGCTAATTATTCTTCAGAAAAAATCTTCGACATTTTAAAGGTTATTCAAAAACATCAAGATTTAGAAAAAAAACTAGAAATTATTTTAAAAGGGGAAAAATTTAAGGTATTTTTATTCATATTTTTGTTACCAATCTTAATTGGGGCAATTTCAGGCATGTTTCCATTTTTTATATTAATCACCAGAGATTTAAATTCAAGTAATATAATGCTTCTAATTGATTTGACCGATGTAAAAAATATTTATTATATATTTATAATAAATGTCATATTTCTCTCAAGTATATCCATAACATCTAGTTGCTTCATGAAAATTATAAACTATAAAAAGAAACTCCCAATAATCTTTATTTCTAATATAATATTCATCTTAGTTTTTATAACTTCATTTTTTACAACACTAAGTTTTATTTAAATTGAATTAGTCATCACACTAGGAAAAGAAAAATAGATAGATTAATTCAATAACAATATATATCCCAATAAAGAGATTAATAAGTCTTGCATAAAAAAAGAAGAATTTAAAAAAGGATATATCTTCAAAATTATTTATATACACTAAATTTTCTAATCTTCCTAATACTAAATAAAAGGGAATTAATAGAATTAAAAAGACGGAAAAAGAGACTAACGATATTATTTTATCAACAGAAATTGCAGAATAAATTAAAATAAAAATATAAATGCTTAAAATTATTAAACCTTCAAAAAGTAAAATGTTAAACTCCCACATCTTACTAAATAAATTCTTTAAAAATTATTTAAAGGGCTCTTATTATTATTTCTAAGCAAATCGAATTTCCTAGCAGTATTCTATATTTTTATAATTAGGAGAATTGTTAGAAAATATTATATAAGAAAAAAAGCTGATAATAATTATGAGGAATTTAAAATTAAAAGGACTTAAATATAATAGAGGTAAATATTTCCTTTATGATAATCGATTTGTGTTTTTTCCTCCTCAAGTTATCGATATCTTATCATCAATTTATGGGGAAGGTGTCAAATCTTTATTAGTATGGCTCGGAAAGAAAGCAGGTTGGACACTAATACAAAATTGGGATGAAAATTTAAAACCAAAAACGTTAGATGATTTAATAAATCAAAGCTGTAATATATTAAGTAATCATGGATATGGCCGATTTGTTCCAAAACAAACTACTGAAGACTGGATTATTGTAAATCTCTTTCATAATATTTCCTCAGAATTAGAAAATAAATCAAAATATTTTTGCTATTTTATAACAGGACTATTAACTGGTATTGGAGAATTTGCTTTATATAAAGTAAATGTATCTGAAACAGATTGTTGTTTAGAAAATTTGAATTTAGATTTCTGTGAATTCAAAATTGAAAGAATAAAATAAAACAGAAAATTCACCAAGGATCCCATTCCTCTGGATTTAATTCTTCTCTATCGCCATTATCTAGATTTTTTTCAGCTGGTTTAGTACTAATTTCGTATAACTTATCATCAAATTCATGAACTTCTTGGACTTTTTGGGTATCATCTTCCAATATTGAAAGTGATTCTTCTCCGATGACAACATCTTTAAATGCTCCGATTAGTGAAAGAAAATTAAAAAATTCATCTTTATTCATTTCAACTTTCACAGAATTCTCATCATTTATAAGTGTTAGTTTAATGATCCGAACTTCACCACTAATCTCTACCGAAGTTATTTCAATATTGTCACTTTTGTTTTTTAATTGTATTTTCCATGAAGTTTCTCTAGTTTTCTCAATCTCCATCTTTTTTTTCCCACATTAAAAATAATTAAAACTCATTAATTTAATAAAAATTATTCAATTTAAAATTAATTCGGTATAAATTAATTAGACAATTAAATTAAGATAAATAATTGATAAATAAGTTAGGGTAATTAATACAATAAGAGGATGGCGAACTTGGACTAATATTTGGATTACTCCCTTTCCATTATTAAAGACTAAAATAAGTGATTTAATCAGATTTTTCTCTTCTTTATAAGCATTTAATTTTGAATAACTAATGAATTCATAGAAACTCTTAATATAAATTCTTTTCAAAAAGGAGTGTTTTAAATACAGATTGAAAAAAATGTTGAATGAATATTTATCTTTAGAAATGCTGTTTACTAAGTATTTTACTATGGACATTAAAAAAAAGTATAATGAAAATAATAAAAAGAAAAAAGAGATAAAATCAAATTTTAACAATTCTACGGGGTAGGTTATGAAAATTAAAATTATTATTTTACCATCGCTTCCGCCTATTATTTTTAAATAATTTAATAGGAATGATGGGAGAAATGCAAATAAAAAAAAAAAAATTTTACTAATAAAAAACCTAAAATGTTATTGAAGCTTAGTAAATACTCAAATAAGATTATCACAAAACTACATCCAAAAACGTATTTAAAAAAGTTATTTGATACTTTTCGAAATTTAAGATCCAGATAAGATCCAAGAATTAATATAATATTGATATAGCAAAAAGCTAATAAAAAAGTCAATAAAGTCATATACTTAAAAAGCTCCTTCCCAAATTTCTAAAAAATTTTTAAAGCTTCTGGCTCTCATATTTTCTAATTTAAACCTGAAGATTTTTATTCTTCCAAATTTCTTTTCTTGGATTAAATTAATTGTTTTAAGATAATTGATATGTTTTATAACACATGAATAATTCAATTTTGTTTTACTAATAATTAATGAAATTGTTAATTCTTCATTTATAGCAAGAGTCTTTAAGATTTTAATCCTAGCCCTTGAGCCTAACAAATCCTCAATTAAAATTTTTTCGTTAAATTTATTGATAATCATACTTTAAAACCTCTCGAATTTAATATACCGATTATATTATTTTCTAAATTAGGTAAACTTAAATCGGGAATATTAATTACTGCATGTCTCCCTTTTATGCCTCCACTTATAATTTTTGTTATTATGATACTATCTCGTTTCAACTCTTGAAGGTAATTCCATAATTGAGAATGGGATCTGGGCTTTAATTCTAGATTTTCACATAATATATCGTACTTTTTTAAAGTTGCTTTAAATGAAATTTCCATATTTTCGCTATTATTTAAAGTTTTAATAATAGCAAGCAAGAATATTAATTTTTGTGAAGTCATATCCTTTAAAATATCTAATGTTGAAAAAGGAATTAAATCTTGAGTCCCAAGTCTAATACACTCAGCAGTTATATATTTCAGACTTTTATTTTCAGCAATCTTACATGCGCGCCATAAGATGTTTAAACCGTATCTAACATCATTAGTACTAAAAATCAGATCCGAAATCATTTCAATTAATTTATCAGATAAAATATTTTTTTTAAGGCTAATTTCCGCTCTAAATTTTAAAATATCAAAAATTTGATCTTTAGAATACTTACTAAATTTAATAATATTTCTTTGTAGCGTACTCAATGTACTGTTATCTAAATTATTTAAACATGAAATGTCTCTTACAATTCCTATAATAGATAGCCTTTGATCACCTTTTAAAGCGTCATCATTAATCCGAGTTAATGAATAGATTAAATCTTCGTGTTTATTTATAAGATAACTTAACTCATCCAATACAATTAAAATATGTAGATTCTTTCGATGGAGAACATCAATAAGAATATCTAATAAATCTTGTGAAGAATAACCTCTTTTTGGAAATCGCTTATTTATTAATTG
>JBHLKB010000302.1:0-3874 GCA_048887205.1 Candidatus Hodarchaeota archaeon | reverse complement strand
AATCTATGGAAAAATATTCCACCTGGAGATAATCCTCCAGTTATTTTAAACGCCGTAATTGAAGTAATTAGTGGTTCTAGAGATAAATACGAATACAAACACGAATGGGAAGCTTTTTTTTTAGATCGAATTATTCCCTCATCTGTCATTTTTCCTGTAGAGTATGGTTTTGTCCCCCAAACATGGTCAGATGATAACGATCCTCTTGATATAATGGTTTTAAGTTATGAACCACTTGAAGTGGGATGCATTGTAAAAGTTCGAGTTATTGGTGCATTAGTTATTGAGGATGAACATGGAGATGACCCAAAAATTCTTTCCGTTTTAGTAAATGATGCGCGATTTAGTGGTTATAACGATATTCAAGATGTACATCAACATAAACTAAAGGAAATTCAAGAGTTTTACGAAACGTATAAAAGATT
This sequence comes from Candidatus Hodarchaeota archaeon, assembly GCA_048887205.1. GTDB lineage: Archaea > Asgardarchaeota > Lokiarchaeia > Sigyniarchaeales > SOKP01 > Loki-b32. The sequence goes on along the minus strand of JBHLKB010000302.1, from coordinate 3,449 downwards.
AGAACCCCATAAATGGGTTAGATTTAAAGAATGGAAAAATGCAAAAGATGCGAAAGAGATTGTGGATTATGCAATTAACCAATTTAAAAATAAATTATAGTTTAGATTTTTGGATTGTATTTCTAATCTTTTCTGCAGCCTTACTCGGATTTTCCGCATGAGTAATCCCTCCACCTACAATAATAATGTCTACTGGATAAGCTAATATTTTAGGAATATCAGCAACTCGAATCCCACCAGCTACTGCTAAACGTGGATGATCTCGTAACCGTGATACTAACTCTAATTCCAACAATGGAGCTCTTCGCGATGCTTGACGATCTAAGCCGCTATGCACGGTAGCATAATGTAATTTTGTTTTTTTATAATTTAAATCTATTAAACCTGCCAATCTGATAGCAGGTGATCGAGACATTATAAGATCTGCCATAATTTCAACGTGAAAATCATGTGCAGCACGTAAAGCCTCTTTAATAGTAATATCATAAGCATCAGCAAGTATTGTAATAATATCAGCTTTAGCTTGAGCAGCCATTCGGACTTCAAGATATCCTGCATCTGCTGTTTTTAAATCTGCGCATACCAACTTTTCTGGGTATGCATTCTTTAACGCTTGAACAGCACGCACCCCCTCAGATTTTATTAGTGGAGTTCCAGCTTCCAAAATATCTACAAAAGGAGCTACTTTTTTTGCCATAACCAAGGCATCATCTAACCTTTCAAAATCCAATGCTACTTGTAATAATGGAACTTGTTGCTTGTTTTTATGCGTTTTCATATTTAATAGGTTTTACAAGTCCTAAATGATTACAAAAATTAATAAATAGTAATAATACCAAAATATTCTTTAATTTTACAAATTGAATTTGCGTTTAAAAAAAAAAATTGAAAAAAAAAATCTAAGCAACGTTTATAACTTGTGTTACTTCAGGAACAAATTGCTTTATAGCCCTCTCCACTCCATAAGTTAAAGTCTGTTGGGCATGCATACATCCCGCACAGTGACCAAGTAGTCTTACCTTTACAGTCCCATCATCTTCTACAGAAATAAGCTCAATATCGCCGCCATCCATCTGTAATTGAGGTCTAATTTTTTCGATAACTTGTTTAACTTTATCTTTATCCATTACTTTCACTTAATAATATTGTTTATATTCTTTATTAAAAAAAAGAGCAATAACCTTAAAAAGACTTGGTTTTATATTTTATTAATTTTTATCCATTATCGTTATGTTTTGTAGGGATATTGTATTTAAAATTAATACTATAAAAACTCATCTCTAAATTTTTTTTTAGAATAAAAGTCTACTCAAAATTTTTTCAAAAGAAAATGAAAAAAAGAGATTCTAATTTATTGGTTTATTTATAATGTTTCTAGACCAAAAGCAGTTTTAATGCTATTAAGATCAAAAATTGTAGTATCAAACATTGTATATGGGGTATTATTTAACTTTAAATCAGGCTCAACCTTTTCCAAGAATATTCCTTTTAGATTTCTCTCATCTGGAGAATAATCAGGATCCATTTTATGAAATAGGAAAATAATTTTCGCTTCTGGACTGAATTTTTTAATTAAATTAAAAACCCCTTGAAAATACATTACTGATTGAATTAACCGATAATAATCTTGAATGTCTACTACGTAATAAAAGAATGAGATTGTTTGAAAATATTTTTCGGGATGTGCTAAATATTCATTACGATAAGATTCCTGACCCCCAAAATCCCAAACTTTCGTTTCTTTCTGAAAAAATAAAAGAGTACTTCTTTCAACACTCTTGGTGGGATTCATACTTGGGGGTTTATTAGGTGGGTGATTAATTTTTTGTGTAAGAACATCCAATATTGTCGTTTTTCCAGCATTTTCCATACCCATAATTACAAGCTTTATTGGTTGTTCTTCATTTTCATTATTATCCATTAGTAATTTTACCTCTCCTCATAATTTTTGGATATTTTTCAAATTATCCTCTTCTATTGAAGTGCATGTATTTAAGAAAATATTTAAAGATTTAATATAGGAATATTTATGTCCGAAATTCACGAATATCAACTCATATTGTTGGATTTAAAATAATATCTGTAATATCCTCCCAAAAATCCTGAAAATTCCATTTCTCCTGCTTTTTATACTTAGAAGAAATTTCCATAAAAATTTCTTTTATTTTCAAAGATTGAAAATATGTAATCCTTGATGAAATGACAGAAAACATATATTCTTTTTCACCCCCTCTATAAGCGTTATCAGGATAAGAATCAAAAAATGCATAAGCCATAACATTAAATTTCTTAACAGGTATCAAAATACCTTCTGCTTCTGCTATATAATCTTGACCGTACATAGCCTTTATTCCATCGAATAACATTTCCCCAATTTCATCAAGTGAAAAGTGTAATCTGATATCTTTAGGGAATTGATTTACCAATTTTGGACCTATCCTATCATCCCATTGTACTTCAATTAATATAATTAAATCCTTATTCTCCTCAGGAATAGATTCTATTTCATCTGAAGCAAAGAGTTCAGAAAATCTTTTACTAACTAATTTATTGTGCATGCTCCGTTTAATTTTGCCAAACACAGTTGCTAGTAAATCGTCTTCGTTAATAGGTTTGGTGAGATAATCATCTGCTCCAAGCATCTTTCCCATTCGAATTTCTTCAGCAGAATCAAGAGCAGATAAGAAAATAAATGGTATGTGACATAAGGCAGGATTATAAGAAATTTCATTAAAAAAATCATATCCATTTAGTTCTGGCATTAAAATATCACTAATAATAAGATCAGGACATTCTATTTGCTCTAAAAGAACTTTTAACCCCTCTTTTCCGTTTTCGGCAGTAATAACATCGCACTGGTTAAATTCCAATGTCATTTTAATGTATTTTACAATATTCGGATCATCTTCAACTAAGAGTATCAAAGGTCTCATCTTATCTCCCTCAAGGATAAATTAAGGATATTTATTTATCAAAAAAGTAATTAATATTTATGTTTTTTTGCATTCAAATGTAATATAGATTTAAAAATAGTTTAAAACTGAAAGTCTCGTGAAAAAGTACACAAGAAGAGAGATTCTATTATTTTCATTAATAATTGTAGGAATCGTCCTATCAATTTTCCTAGTTATCATATTATTTATTCCTGTGATCCCACCGGAACACTGGTGGTTATTTTTTGCAATTGGTTTAATTTTTTATATTATAATCTTATTAACAACATATCTGTCTATATGGGTCTTTTTGAAACGGATACGCGCAATGAAGAAATTAGATCGTTTAAGAAGTATTTTTTTAGCAAGTATCAGTCATGAATTAAGAACTCCATTAACAGCAATAATTGGTTTTGCCAGAATGATTTTGAAAGGTCGGGTAGGAGAGATTAATGAAGAACAAGAAAAGCAACTTAAAATTATTCTGAATAGTGCAAATCTTTTGGATGAATTGAT
>JBHLKB010000301.1:0-3883 GCA_048887205.1 Candidatus Hodarchaeota archaeon | reverse complement strand
ACTTCAATAATCGTAAAACTTTCTTTTGCCATTTTAACAGTCATAGGTCTAATGAATCTATGGATTGCTGTAGGAATAGGTGACATGGGAATATCTCTCGCAGTTTTAATTAACAGTCTTGCGATTTTCAATTATAAATTCTTATATAAGGAAATTTCCAACGAGGAACTGACCAATGAAGCCAAGTTGATAATATGTTGTAATTGTGAGACTAAGGATATAATCCCTCAACATCATGGGAGAGATATGGTTAAGAAGGGTGAAAAATTAGTGTGTTGGAAAAATATTATAAGTAGTGAAGAATTAGAGACTTGCAATGAGGAATTACCTCTACATTGTCCATACTGTGAGGAAGAATTAGAATTAAAATAAAATTGTATTTTACAATAATTCTCTTAAATTCATTCCTTATTATTTTAGGGATATTAGATGATGCAATTGACTTACCTGCTTGTAATACAGCCTCTTCAATATTTTCATTTTCTGGAGTTATACATTTGATTAAATGTGCAACCAGTATTGACATTATTGAAGGCGCAATTCAAAAACTTGTGCTTAAAATTATAGAATTACACACTAATATATCAGAAAATAATTTTGATTTATAAAAGATAATTGCCAATTTTACAATCTTATATAAGATTTCTTAAAAGGGATTTCAGAATTTAAATTAATATCTTCTCCGTCTAGATCGACTTTTAAAATCTAATAGATATTTACATCGAGGGTAACTGGTACAACCCAAAAACATTCCATATGGACCTTTTCTCACAGTTAAGGGGCTTCCACAATTTGGACAAATGACTGGATATTCATCACTAAGATTAAAGGTGAATCTACATTTTGGATAGCCCGTACATCCTATAAATCCCCCATAGACCCCTTGGCGTATAGCTAAAGGTTTACCACATTGTTCACAATACCTCGGAAGCATATTTATGGTTAGAACCTTTTTATCTTCATATCTTTCAGCCAAATCTTCCAAATCCTGAGTGTAAGAACATTTAGGATAGCGGCTACATCCGAGGAAATTCCCTTTTTTTCCAGTTCTTTTAACTAAAAAGCTATCGCAATTAGGACATGATATGGGCGTCTCAGGTAAAATACCCTTAATAAAAGATTTCATATAATCGGACAATCCTTCATCCCATCTTTTCGTTGTATCTAAACGCAATCGTAATAAATATGGATTTATTTCATCTAAAAACATTGAATTGCTCTGTTCCATACTGTAAATGTAAAGAAATTTCTTACTTCTTGTCAATGCCACATAAAAAAGCCGTCGTTCTTCATCAATGAAGCCATCAGATTCAAATCTTTTTGCTAGTTCCATTACAGAGGAATCTTGTATTTCACATGGAAATCCGTATAGTCCAGATGTCATATCAGTTAAAATTACATGCTGACTTTCAGATCCTTTTGATTTGTGGGCGCTGTAAAATCGTACTCCACCATGTTCTGATTCTGTTGGAATTCCTCTGGCACCACAATAGATTTCTAATCCTTTTAAGTATTTATTAAATCTGGATAAAACCATAATCTCATGAGGCTCAACACCATCATCCAGCAGGATTTGGATGAGATTATAAATGTTTTCATACTGAATTTTATAATTATAACTAAATCTTGATGTAAAATCAATGAAAACAGGTTGCATTCCAATATCATGAGTTGAGCGGGTTTCTTTTACAATTTGTTTTTTATTTTTAGCTATTAACTCATTAGACATACCAACAATTGTTTGACTACTTCGATAATTGCTATTTAGATATGTGATCTCAGGATTAGGAAAATAATCTTTGAAATTGACAAAAAACCACACATCGCTGCCAGTAAATTGATATATACTTTGCCAATCATCACCCACACAGAATAATTTTGCATTTGAGTTTTCATTAACGAAACACTTAATCAATTCCAATCTTTGATATGATATATCTTGAAATTCATCAACGAGAACATGGTTATATCTATTAATGTATTTATCCGGATCTTGTTTTGTTAATTCAACTGCAAGATTAATCATATCATTAAAATCAATTCGATTTTCGTTATTCAAGTTATCTTGGTACCTCTTGTACACTTCAAAAGCCAATTCTCCAAATAATTTCTGTTTTTTTGAATATTTTTTAGCTTTAATTCGTTCAGCTATATCTGTTACTGTGAAAAAATTACATTTTGATATTTTGATAAAGTTTCCAACAAGATTGATAACTTCATTTCGTTTTTCTTTAAACTCAAATGTCTTTTCAACTAATTCATTATAAGATAAGGAAGTAAATTCTATATTTGGAATAGTCTTTTTTAACTTTTCCTTTAATTTTGGGATTAATTCTTCAGATACACGCTCATAATCCCAGGTTTCTATAAGTTTTTTATGGTATTTATCGAACTGTTCAAGTTTCCATTCCCTTAACTCTAAATATTCTTCTGTTGTTTTCGTAAACCATTCTGGAACTTGATTAGCTTTATTCAATCCCCAGTGTTCAATATAAACGTCATAGTCAGGGAGATAAAAATCAGGATGGTATTCTTTATCCTCCTCACTTTCATCAATCCATTCTACGAGTGATTCGTATTCAAATTTGATACCATGTAAGAAAAGAAAGTTTCCAATATCTCTTTCAGATATTGATTTTCCAGAAATATCATTCAGAGTTGAATAACTTTTATTTCTCATGTAATTGTAATATTCTTCCTTATCTTCAAATGATTCCAGTTCAACTTCTTGTTCTGAATGGTATGCTAAATATTCAATAAGAATGTTTTGATATTTTTCTTCCTTAAGGACATCCATAAATAATTTTTCAATAAGTTCATATATCTTTTTTTCATTGCCATCAAAAATCAGTATTGGTTTATGACCTAATTCCTCCTCTATTATGCTTCTTCCTAAGGCATGAAAGGTTGAGATATCAATTTCAATGCCATAATTCTTTTTTAATCTTTCCTTCATTTCATCAGCTGCTACCTTGGTGAAAGCAAGAGCTAAAATTTTCTCTTTATCAATATTATCTTTTCTTCTAATCAAATAAGCAATTCTGGAAGAGATCACACTTGTTTTCCCTGAACCTGCCCCAGCAATTACAAGGTTATGTTTATCATCTTTAATTACAGCCAATCTTTGTTCTTCATCTAGGGGATATTTTAATCCATCAACCTTCCCATCTAAGAAGGATGCGTAAATTTTTAATCGTTTATCTATAAATTTCTGATTATAATTATTAATTTCTTCAATAAGCTCGTGTAAATCTTTTCTAAATCGCCTAATTCCTCCTCTTATCTTAAAATTAAATATACTTGAACGAGGAAATTTAGTTAATTGATAAATTTCTTTAAAGAATTTCTGTTTTTCTTCAGATATTAAATAAGTATCTCTATAAATGAAATAGTGCCAATCTTTTTCTAATTTCTCCTTGATTTCGTATTTTTCTGGAAATAATTGTTGGATCTTTCCCTTTTTCATAGATTAATCAAATTCGTCAAAATTTATAAATTTGCCAAGTCTTTTTTGTTCAATACATCCATTTAAATTTTATGTATGTGCATTTAAATTTTATAGATGATGAGATGAAGTCTTGAAACATTCGTAATTTCTTTAAACTCCTTTTATTTTTCACAGATTAAAAAACTTTTCTGTGGCATCCTTCGTATAGGAAAAATCTGGAAGGGCTTTCTTTCATTATAAATATAATTCTAAGATTCTCGTAGGATTATTTAGGAGGAGTATATAATAGTTGATTTCCTTCAATTCTCGATGATAAGTAAGGACACAAAGGTATTTTTTTTTACCAAAAAGGAATCAGTGTCTAAAAATATATAAATACACTATGAATTGAATGTATTAAGAAGGTACCGAATTTAAGATCCGTATTTATGCTTA
>JBHLKB010000300.1:0-3895 GCA_048887205.1 Candidatus Hodarchaeota archaeon | reverse complement strand
TTTAAATTTTTTAATTTTGATTTTTTTGAGATTTTGACCTTCGCAGGTCTTAAAATCTTATCTTTTATATAATAACCTTTAGTTATTTCTTCTAATATCGTATTTTCTGGGAGATCATTTCGACCCTCTTCAACTAATATCGCTTCATGCTTATAAGGATCAAATTTTTCACCTTCTGAGTTCATCGGTTTCACACCCTCCTCAGCTAACAATTTCTCAAAATTCCTCACTATTAATTCAAAACCATTTTTAATACCATCTATGTCCTTAAGCATCTTTAATAAATTCAATGCCCTCACTAAATCATCATAATGATCAATTAGCTTTTTTAACATTGACTCCATAACATAAGATTTATACCTACTGTTCTCTTGCTCTGAACGTTTCTTATAATTATCAAAATCAGCTCGCACTCGCAGAAGTGAATTCAAAAATTTTTCTTTCTCTTCCATTAGTTCCTTAAACTTACGACCATCATCCTTCATGTCATCAATTTCTTTGAGCAAGCGGTCATTTTGGGTTCTTATCTTTTTGTGTTCCTCTACTAATGCTTCATATTTTTCTGCCTTTGCTTTAAGATGCTCATAATCACTTCTCGAAATTGAGACTTGATTCTTTACCTTACGGGAAAAACTTCGATCGTTCGCAAATCTATCAAAATATTCTTCAAACGTCATAGGTCTTATATCTTCCATTCTTTTTCTATAATTATATGTCATAATTTTATTTTTTGAGTTTTAAACCCCATATTTTTTGTATGTAAGTTTTCTTTGTCAAGCCCAACTTTACATACTTTAATATAACAATATTAATTTGCCTATTTAAAGGTTACGTTTTTGAAAAATAAGGGAAGATTATATTGAGATATACAGTTTTGGGTTTTTTTTATAAAAAATTAAAAAAAATTAATATTAAATTTTTTATTTTAAAATGAATGGTTTTTTTATGATTCTATAGCATTAATGGATTCTAATTGATTTTCTCTAGAAATTCTTTTGAAGGAATCTCTCCAAAGGCAAACAAGTTAACCACTTGTTCTCTAAATTTTGAATCTATCTCAGATAGCTTAAGCATTTTATTTAGATTTTTTCCATAATTCTCGTAAAAGAAATTAGTCATTGAAGATTTTTGTTTGAAATTCCTAATAATTTTTTTGATCTCTTGGTTTTTTCTATACATTTTAAGGCTTGTTCTTGAATAGTCTTCATTTTGCAAAGCTTTTATGGCAGTTTTTGCAGCAATTCTACCGGAGATTACTGCTGTTTGAATTCCTTCACCACTTATCGGGGAAACAAAACCTCCAGCATCTCCTATAAGCATTAAATTATCATTATATAAACTTTTTTCTAAAACTCCCTCTGCTGGAAAAGAATATGAACTTGACCATATTATCTTGTTATTCAAGCTTGGAATATATTTTTTAACATTCGGATTATTAATAAACTCTTGATATACTTTATGTATATTATATTTTAAATTATCTTTACCAAATGTAAACAAACCAATATTGAACCTTTTTTTTTTTAATGGAAATATCCAGCCATATCCTTGATAAGGTTTGAAGAATACATATACAAATTCTTCATCTAATTGATTTTCGCCGTCCATAATTGCACATTTCCCTATTGCTAATTCATTTATTTCCCATTTTGATCTTATTCCTGATCTTAGAGCTAATTTAGAACTCATACCATCTGCAATTATAAATAGATTTCCGTGATACTCCTTGACGCCTACAGGTGATTTTGTCTTTATCCCAATTTTATTCTGATTTTTTGTTATAAAATCAATAGACAAATTATTATCAAAAAGCTCAGCCCCCGCATCAACGGCAGCGTTTCTCATTATATTATCCAGTTCTAATCTATCCATGATTATTGAATATTCATCACTAGCTCCTTTAAATTCTAGTTTATGATAATCTGCTGAATGCATAACGACTCCTGAAATTTTGGGAATATTTAGTTTCTTCAATTGTGGATATAAATCTACAACACTTGAATGAATAGCTCCTCCACATGGTTTTCGCCAATTTGTATTTTTTTCTAATAAAGCGACCTTATATCCCGTTTTAGCTAACACTTCAGCACATTGCGATCCTGAAGGACCGGCACCTGAGATTATTACATCAAACATTATTAAATCCTTTAAATAAATATCTCATAGTTTCTTTAAATTATGGTTAGATATTTAATAAATTTCTAGTTAAACAAAAATTAACATTATTGCTAATTAAAACTTTTATATTGATTTCAATTATCTCTGAAGTAAAAAAGATATATAGTTTTCATTTAACCCATCTATTATTAAAAAAATCAAATAATATCAGAAAAACAAATATTGAGAAGTTATTAGATGAGGAATATAGCATTTGTGATTTAATTAAAGCTCGAATTTCCGATTATCTTTAATTAAATTAGGAGTTATTTCCACAATTTCCAAGTTTCATAGATTTAAGTAAAAATACTGTTATTAAATTTTACTAGTCAGATTGAAAATGATTAGATTAAGGTATTATTATAAAATTATTTAAAGGAATTGAAGAAATTGATAATGCAAATATAAAAATAATCTAAAAAAAAATGATAAAAGGTAAGTTTCAATGAAAAGGAAATTAATCGCTAGGATCGTTTTAATAGTAGGTATTGTTTTGTTAATACTTGCTCCTATTTTAGGATATACAACAGATAAATTGGTGATGTTGGATCAAAAGCCGATTGTTATTAATGAGGCGAGTAGCACTGGTTTACAGCAATCATATGCCTATCAATTTTCATTGGCAGGCAATCAAAAGGCACGCATTGAATTTTCTGTTTATTACCCCAATATTACAGCTACTCTGAAAATTTTTGGAAAGGGATATTATGATCAGCAATACGCTTTAGATAGTAATCCAGTTGGATTGATAGGCTTATATTTCATATGTTCAGAATTTATATGGGGTCAAACTCCTTCAGGGGCAACCACTATCAATACAAATTCCAGAACACTCACATATAACGGATACTGGTACATCGAATTTGCTGGAGATACCAACGATCCGTATCTCATTTCAATTCCAGGATATTATGTAATAGTTGTGTATGGAGATAATGATGGTCCTTCTGATACTTCAGTACTTTTCAATCTTGTGGTAAAAATTGATGGACCTGGAGATTTCTTAGAAACATTATTTTATTATCTCGGTGCTGGTGTTATAGGCGTCCTAATACTGTTTATTTCTTATGGTTATTACAAAAAATTTAAGGGGGGTAGATAGTCATGGGTGAACGAGAGAGTTTTTTTGATAGATTACCATTATTGGATAAGAATAGAGCTACAAAATTCATAGTATATGGACTAATAGTGGCAATATTATTCGGATTAATGATGATGATAAGTCGTTCAATTGCTCAAAACGCAGGTACTTGGAATAATTTAGCACATCAAGAAAATTTAATGAACTATTGGAATGGACTTTATGGTTATAACGATTATATCCAGAGAGAGCAAGAAATTTATGAAACAATGTATTGGATGCAATGGCAGGATGTTATCTTTATGAATATCGCTAGAGTTGGAGTTAATATTGCCTTGTTTTTTATCCTCATTGGGTTTCTAAGCTTCGCTGTTAATGAAAAACTTGATGATAGAACTCGTAGAATATCTCTAATACTAGCTGGATTAATACTTTTTGTAATAATGTTTACAACATTTTTTGCTTCAATAAGTATATCCGTATCATAATTCTAATAATAATTTTTTTTTCTTATTTAACTTAAATACGTGCAAAAAATATTTCCATAGATCAATAGATTTCGAATTGGATCTCATACTTTATTTAATAAATAAAATTTTAGTGTTGTTTAAAAAAAAAAACGTCGAATTATCGATATGACAACATTAAATAAGAAAC
>JBHLKB010000299.1:0-3910 GCA_048887205.1 Candidatus Hodarchaeota archaeon | reverse complement strand
AAAACTCCTCCATTAGTAGGTGTTGATCTTATAAACTATGGTCCTTTTGAAAAAGAAGATATTGCGAATATACCACAAAAAAATGCAAAGATCCTAATATATGAAAAATTCGCAGAAGAAATCGATCTTTCTTAATTTTATTTAAACTTCTTATCAAATTCTTCTTTAAAATATTTTAACCGATATTTTCCATATTTATCTGTTAAAGAGAATTTCGGAGGTTTTGGATTTATTAATTGACCCCCACAATAACGACATTTTGACTCAGGATTGTGTAATGCATATCTGTTACATTCTTTACACTTTTGAAGGTATTTAGTCATTTTTAATAACATTTAATATATCTATTAATCTCGAATAAACTCAAATTTTCCATTATATTTGTTAGCGTTTTGTTCAATAACTTCTAAAGCATCAGATAAAATATTTTCTGCATCCAAATAATCCTTTGAAACGACTTCCAATCGATAAAAAGGGGCTCCTATATAATGAATATTAATGTTCCTCGTTTCTTTTTGCTCAATTATTTTTAAAGCTTCTAGTAATGATTCCATAATTTGTTCTATTCCATTTTCAGAAGTAAATGAGAGTTTTACCTTGCCAGATATACTTACTGTTGAGATTTTTACATTTTCATCAATTATTTTTAATAACGCACTTTTAACTTCATCTGATATACCTTCTAATTGTGACAGTAATTCTTCTCCATTTTCTTTTAGGCCTTCAATTGTTTCTTGATAAGTTTCGAAAAAATCTAATAGTGGAAAACCGATTAATTCATATGCCAAATCAAGTGTCATATTAATACCCTCTGTTTCTGTAAGAAATTGTAATAAATTCTCAAATTTTAAAGCATATTTCCATTCTTTTAATCGATTTTCTCTTTGAGCAGAATTAACCCTTCTTAATGACAAATCAACATGTCCTTTATGGGTATCAACTTTTAGTACTCTCAATATAACTCTCTGACCAATTCGAACATAATTTCTAATGTTTTTAATCCACCGTGAACTTATTTCTGATATATGTATCATTCCTCTAGCATAATTCTCAGAATTTAATCCTTCATAATCAATTAGGTCTACGTAAACATACTGATTTTGTATTTCAGTTACTTTTGCGACTACGAATTCACCTTCCCTAGGGAATTTTGTTCTACTTTTTACCATAATAACGAAAAAACTAAATTTTTTTTTAATTTTTATAAATTCCTAATTTTATTTAACGATCTATAATTTTTTATTTTTTTTATCTTTCAAATACAAAAGACATATGAAAAGTGAGTCAAAAAATTCCAAATTGGTTTATTCATAATAAGTGGGCTAAAAAAGCCGGAATTAAGAAAAATATAGCAGATCTGGTAAATAGAGCCTTAGATTACGGTTTTAATTGGACTTTATTCCAAAAAGATGGTGTACAATTTGATAATAATAATGATAGTATTATTTTTCAACAACTAAGATATTTTAATGAAAAATATGAAAACAAGAAAGGATATATTAAGGCTCTTTATTTGCATCATCTCTTGGATTTTTTTAAAGAAACTTATGTGAATATTCATGATCTAAATTTAGTTTTTCAAAAGTTTATACAAGAAAAAGTTATTATTGAAATTTATGATTCTGAAGGGAAAAAGACAAGTTTCCATCAGGAGTTAAAGGAGATTTTTGATTTAATAAGAGAAAATAAAGAAGAATTATTTGATGATTTAAAATCTTAAAAATAATTTAATTTCTAAACTTTCAAAGGTTATCAACCCAATCTATATCTAATTCTTCAAGTTTAGCTTGAGTAGGGATGCCATTCTCGTCCCAGCCCATCATAGTATAATATGTACTTATCGCATTTTTAAGCTTATTTGGAGCAATAGCAGTTTCAGAAAGAGCTCCTGAAGTGTGTGGTTCAAAAAATCTCTCAGGTAACCAATCATCATTTTTGCTAAATCCTTCTCTAATATTAAAAACTCTTGCCAAAGTCGAGATCCTTTCTCCTGCTTTCAATAATTCCCATATTGAAGTATTCCACCCAGTTACTGCTTGAACTAACTCAGTAAGATGATTATAACCCCAAAGGACAAAATAGCACATTAAAAGAGCGTTATACAAATAACGCCAATTCGAATAATAGATTAATGCTCGTACTTTCTTTGGACTTAAATCATCCATCTCTAAAGGTTCTAAAATTCCTATCGGACCATGATATGCCATAACCCTACTATGAGCAATTGTATCATCATGCAAATTAGTCATATGTTCTGCTCCTGTAGGTGATATTGCAAATCCAAGTCCCAGTCCTTGTTTAAGGCGAGGTTCATGCATCGGAATCTCACCCCCTTTTACGTGCATAGCGAATTTATCTGATCCATTTTTTATCTTATCAGCAGCGCGTTTGACACCTTCTGCTAATATGTCGCCTAAACCATCGCGTTTACCAATCATTTTGACCATATGGACCATCGCTTCAGAGTTCCCAAAGTTTAATTTAATACCATTAGTATCTTTTTCTGTTAAAATTCCTCTCTCATAACACTCCATCGCGAATCCAATAGAAATACCAGTTGAGATTGTGTCCAAAGAGTATTTATTGCAAATTTCATTTGCTTTACATACTGCTACCAAATCATCGATACCACAGTTAGACCCTAATGCGCCTAAAGTCTCATATTCCGGACCTCCATATATTGGATCAACATTCCAAGGCTCTCCAATTTTAATTACTTTTTTACAGCGAATAGAACAAGCAAAACATCCATCCTTCTCAAGTCCTAACGTTTCTTTAATGGTTCTAGGATCTAATGCTTTTGCATTTATAAAACCACCATCCCTGAAATTTCGAAATGATAGATTACCAGATGACGCAGCTTCCTCCATATAATCTCCTCCCGTACCAAATTCAAAATATCCAGCATTTCTTTTCTGAATTTCATCATTAAATAACTTTAATAATTCTCTTAATTTCTCTTTATCTGCTGCTTCCTGTTTTTGATTACCCCTTATAGCTATGGCTTTTAATTTCTTAGATCCCATCACAGCACCCATTCCAGTGCGTCCAGCAGCATTTCTTAAGTCATTAATGATACAGGCATATCTTACTAACTGTTCTCCTCCAGGACCAATTTGTGCTACACGAATATATTTATCATTCAATTCTTTACGAATTTTCTCTTGAACTTCACCAGTAATTTTACCCCAAAGGTGATTTGCATCTCTTATTTCTGCCTCGCCGTCATGAATCCATAGATAAACTGGATTTCTTGCTTTCCCTTCAAAAATAATTGCATCAAATCCAGCATGTTTTAATTCTGCACCCCAATGACCACCTACTTCTGCTTCTCCGAAACCACCTGTTAAAGGTGACTTCGCCCCAACACTGTTTCTACCGGTTCCTGGAATCGTTAACCCAGTTAAGGGGCCAGTAGCAAAAATTAATTTATTTTCAGGACTTAAAGGGTCTATACCCACTTTTAAATCCTTTAAAAGATAATAAGCTACAAAACCTTCTCCACCGATATATCTTCGGTTGAAAATTTCATCAGATTTTTCAATTGAGATTTTTTCTGTTGTTAAATCTACCCTTAAAATATTGTTAGTATATCCATTTACCATATGAAAACCTTATATTGTAAATTATTTCAAGTATTATTTAGTTAAATTTCATCTCATTTATATTTCTTATTTGAATCAAATGACAGTTTCCTAATATCTATTTTTCTTATTTTTATTTGAAAGTTGATGGTTCTTCTTAATATTTCTCGAACTTATACTACTTCTTAAATTATCTCTAATTCTTCTAAAACATCCCCATATACCTAAAAAATAAGATTAAATATAGTAAAAATTATAAACTCATCAACATTTAAAATTACATCTATTAAAAAATATATTTTATTGAATTAGTAAAATAATAAACA
>JBHLKB010000298.1:0-3911 GCA_048887205.1 Candidatus Hodarchaeota archaeon | reverse complement strand
GTTTCTAGTATGCGAGGAGGGAGAAGTCGTAACAAGGTAGCCGTAGGGGAACCTGCGGCTGGATCACCTCCTATTTAATTTCAATAACAAAAATTTTTAGGTAGGTTCTTAATAAACTTTTATTTTTCTTTATTTTTGTGGAAAAAATCAATTCTTTTAATCGGGAGCTTCATCTTATTTGTCTCAAAAAAGTAAAAAATTTTAATTATTAAAATATTTTAACAAGTTAAAAATTGTAAATAAAAAGGGCCTGTAGATCAGTGGAAGATTGTTAGGTTCGGTTTTGCACTAACCTTTATCGCTTGACTTGCATTCAAGAGGTCACGGGTTCAATTCCCGTCAGGTCCATTTTCCTCTATTTAAATATCATTGAAAATTAATAGAATTTATATCATACCTTTTTTAATTCTTTCTCTTGTCAAAAGAGTGAAAGGTCCTACTTTTTGAAAAATATTTTTTGTTAAATGAAATCCCATTAAAGAATAAAAACCAAAACTAAGTTGATCTACATTAGTAATGAAATTTCAATCGAATTGTGACAAATTGCTTGATATGAAAATAAGAAATTTTTTAATTATTCGTTAAATATTCATTATAAGTATGAAGTTTTATGGTATATTGATGTTGATTATTCTTTTCCTGTTTCAGGTTAATACTGATGTCGAAGATATATATAATTTCATCTTAGTTTTTTTTGGAATCATTTTGTTGATAGTAATCCTTATCTATATTCTCTTAACTTCCAAACAAGATTAGTAGATGGTTACTTACTTTTTGATGTTACTATTTTTATGATATCTCTATCTTTTAATTCATATTTTTCTCCTAATCGTTTTTTTGATTTAGCATCAATACCAAACATAAAATTTTCAGCTAGCTCACTATGAATTTTTTCTCTTATAAAATCTCTCAAAAAAGTCCCCTTTTTTACTAGAAAGGCATCTGGTAAAACATTCTCTTTATTATCCGAATAGGTATTAATATCTGATACAGGATATACACATATTTGATTTGCTATTGTAAATGAAGCATAATCTAATGCATATTGAATTCCTGTACCCCCGTATCGATTTAAAATCTTAAATTTTACCTTTTTCAACATTTTTATCTCTTCTGAGCTCAATTTGCTTTCATCAACGATTTCAAATTCATCTGATCCTGGTATATAATTAATCGCTTTATCTTCATGATATTTCCTTAAAAAATGCTCTGCTAATGCGCTACAAGGAATAATCGGATCTTTATATTTCATTTTTAATTCACGTAAATTATCATCACTAATTTCTTTATCAATTTTATTTGCTAATATTAAAATTGGTTTAGATATTCTCCTTAAAGTTTGTGAAAACTCCAGAAGCTCAATATTTGTCCAAGTTGATGGGTTACGATCTTCTAAGTTCGATTCTTTCAATGATCTGATTATTTGTTGTTTATTGATCTTTACTCCTGAAAGTCTTTCATACAAAGCTTCCACAACTTTTCTTTTTTCTGTTAATATTCCTTTTGTAAATTTTGTCCAATCTTCTCTTTCAATAATTTCTTTAAACCATAAATTTATCTCATTTTCAAGAAATAAAATGTCCTCATATGGGTCATTCTCACCCATAGATACTAATTTTCCAGCTTTGTCAAGAGATCCTGTTATATCTACAATATGGAGTAGAACATCAGCTTTGATTAAGTCATTTAAAAATTTATTTCCTAACCCTTTACCCTTATGAGCATCTGGAACTAATCCCGCTACATCTATTAAATTAATTGGTATAAAACGAGTCCCTTCAATACATATCGAATTTTGTGGATTATCTATCACATTTAATTCTTTGCACACACATTTACTTTTTACATAAGCTACTCCTTTATTAGGTTCTATTGTCGTAAATGGTATCTCACTAACCTTAGCATGTGTTAAGCAAGCCGCATTTAAAAATGTAGTTTTCCCACTGCTAGGTTTTCCAATAATTCCTATTGTTAATGCCATATGTATATTGAATCTTGATATCTTAAAATTATTCCTCTTTATTCTTTAATTTATAAAGGTGATTTATATAAGTTTCTAACTTATTATAAGGATCTAGTTTAAAATTTGATTGTAGTGTAGAGCTCTTTATGTTAATATTATTCTCCGTTAATGTAGAATTTCTAATTTTTTTCTCTTCTGATTCAAAAGAATTAATCTTTTTAATTTTTAATTTATATGAAAGTAAGTTCTTAATTTTATTAAATCCTTTCTGAAGATACTCCCGAAAGAGACTTAATTTTGATTTGGAAACCGAAGTCAAACTGGTTTCAATTTTTTTTAAAATTGCTTGATTATTACTCTTAATTTCTGATACTGGTAATGATTCTTGTTTGACAAGAGGAACATTTAACAAAAAAGGCTCTTTAATTGAATTTGCTCTTATAATACATTGGCCTTCCTCTAAGATTGATAAAAAAGATTTATTTTCTATGTCAATATTCAACAAATCACACATAATTTCTTTTTCAATATGATTTTTAAATGTTAATACAACTCCATTATTTGCTAATATTTCCTTACTTATATCTGGCCGTGTAGCTAAAGTTATTAAACATTCACCAGTTCCTCTTTGTAATAATGCGATATCTTCTAAATATGTAGTTAATTTACTTTTTTTCATTAAATCTTGCGGAGCAAAATATTGTGCATCTTCAATAATCGTAATATGTTGGATTCCATTGAAATTATCAACTCCTTTTGTCAAATTTTTATCCCATAAAAATTTCAAAATCATATTTAGAAAAAACAGAGCATCCTCTTTTTCACCCCCTAGCCGTATAATTGAGCTTAAATCCATTAAAATATTTCTCTTAAACAAATCATCAATAGAGATTTCATTTTTGTTTTCAAATAAACTCTTCAAAGGTCCTATTGAAAATCTTCTGATTCGATTTTTAATACTTATTAGAGTTTGGTTTAACATTGGAATAGTATTTTTGTTTTTTTTTAGATAATCCTTACAAAAATATTCAAAACCTTTCCAATTTTGAAAATTTTTATTCTCACAGACTTTTACTAATATTTCTACTAAAACTTTTTCCATTTGTGGTGAGAACTCTGAACTCTCATCAATAAATTTACCACTTTTCAGAATATCAAAAATTCTTTCTGCATGAATTATAGGACTTACTTTTTCGGGATTAAAAATATTGATCGAAAAATTTTCACCAGGCCACAATATGAGAACATCTTCTATTTTTTTTTGTAGAAAATGGTATTCCCCTTTAAATTCTACAAGAAAAAAAGGAATTTTGCAGATTTTCTTAAAATTAATTAAGAAGTTTTGAAGGAAGTTACTTTTTCCTGTTCCCGTTGCCCCACATATAAACATATGTTTCTCAAGATCCTTTATAGACAAAAAAAATTTTTGTTTTTTAGCTTTACCTTTCAAAATTCTCCCAATAGGAATTTTACCGTTTCTATTACTCAATTGGGAGGGAATTTCAAGATCTATCATATTCTCATCAACTTGTAAAAAAGTTAGTAAAAAAAGAATAATTGAAGCG
Source organism: Candidatus Hodarchaeota archaeon (assembly GCA_048887205.1). GTDB lineage: Archaea > Asgardarchaeota > Lokiarchaeia > Sigyniarchaeales > SOKP01 > Loki-b32. Next base: position 383 of record JBHLKB010000298.1, on the reverse strand, counting down.
CTATATAATGCATTAGCTAGGTTGAATATAATTGTTGGAATAAAAAGTCCATAGTTATGATCTATAAACGAATAATAATCAACCATTATAAAAATTGGTAAATTTAAAATAAGAATTATTGTAGTACATATTATGATTATAAAAATCAATACTTTAATTCTGTTTAAGTAGTATTTTCTCTTTTTATAGATATAGAATAGAACATTAATAATGATAGAGATTAAACTTAAACCTAAAAAGAATAAAATCAATAACATGATTGGATGATTTATCTATTTATTTATTTTCAGTTTTAAAAACATCAATAAATTTTGAAAAACCTAAAAAATTGAAGATTGAATTATTTTTCGTAAACTTTTTTAATTTTATGACTTAGAGATCTA
>JBHLKB010000297.1:0-3912 GCA_048887205.1 Candidatus Hodarchaeota archaeon | reverse complement strand
TGATCTTGACGAATTCCCTTCAATTGGGAATTTTTTCAAGATAGATATCAAAAAATGTATAGAAGATTCTAAAAACAAGATATGTCAATTATGTTTATCTGTAAGAGATAGAAATAATATAAAAGATTATTATAAAATTCAGAAGGAATGCCCTGTTCACTGTTTTTATATTGATTCTCCTATAAAAGGAGAAGTAATTATAAAAAAAAATATGCTCCATAAATGTGATCCACAAGGATGTAAAGCTTGTGTTAATATTTGCCCTACAGAATCCTTCTTTATTCCTGAAAGCGCTGCAGATGTAAAAAAATATGGGAAAATCGCTTGTAATGAAGATATGTGTTTTTATTGTGGAGCCTGTGAAAATTCTTGTCCTGATGATTTAATAATAGTCGATAGGAAAGAAATCAAGATAGAAGATCCAAAAAAAAGAGGAAATTATCCCTGGATTCAAGGCTGGATAAATAGTATAAAAGAAATATTAAGAAAGTGGATAATTTATGGTAAACAACAAATAGAAATCCCAATTATCAAAGAAGAAGTTAAAAAAGTTCAGGAAAAAATTGAAGAAAAAGTCCCCCAACTTTCAAATGAAGATCGAAAAAAACTATCTGAATTGAATGAGAAAGTCCAAGCTTTCCTGAGTTCTCCTAAAATTAGATATTGGATTAAGGATAAGAAAACACAAAAGATTGTGAAAGAACTAAATAAATTTTTAAATAAATAAAATTAGGCAATATCAGTTCCAACAATCCTAAATATTAAAATTATTCTTGTTTAATTATATATTCTAAATAATTAAATTAACAATTTAAGTCTCATCTGTCTGAACCACACAGAAGAGATTGCCATCAGGATCCTCCAACACAGTAAAGTCATGATCCGGTGGTTATCTCCAGGAATAGGGAGAAGCCCCTATCTTAATTAGCCTCTCCACTTCACGGTCTCTGTTGTTTGTGTAGAGGTCAAGGTGCAATCTACTTCTCTTTCCTGAACGCTTTTCTGGAACTTGGTCTAAAGATATATTAGGTCCTCTTCCCTCAGGATCACAAAGAATCACCCAACCATCCTTCGCAGGCTCTTCGGGGACGTAATGGAGCACTTCTTGCCAGAACGCTAGCATTTTCTCGAATTCGTAACAAATGATAACAATCGAACCGATCTTCATTTTTTTACCCCTGTGAAGCATAATATATTTAATCTTCTTAAAAAATTTCTGTCTTTAAAAAAAATAATAAAAATACTCAGGTAAAAAATAAAAATCAAACTTTTCTTAGATCTCCAAAAATTAGACATTAGATAAAGGATAAGAAAACAAAAGAAATTACGCTAGAGTTGAAAAAATTCTTAGAAAAGATATAAGTTATCTTAAAATATTTTTCTCAAAGATTTGTCTGAAATTCAAAAAACATATAATATGTATTTATCGTTTATGCTATTCTACTTATTATTATTGTCTCCTCAATAATATTGAGTTTTAATGTATTTTTATATTAACTTTTAAAAATTTAAAATGTATGAAGAATAAAAAAAGAGTCATTGTTAAAAAGTAAATATTATAAAGGATTTATTCATGTATAGCTAATTAAATCGTGATCTTGACTTAGGAACTTGATTATAAAAAAAAGGGGTGATTAGAACAGTTAAATGAGGATTTTAATATTTCTGCATGGAACTTGTATAATGCATAAGAATGCCTTAGGTCTTTCAAGAAGACAAATTGTTCAGCAAATTATTGAAGATACTGATGAATCTATATATGATTTTGCTTCATATATTCCAATTGGTAGTGTTGTTAAGAAATTAACTTCATGGCAAAATCAAGGAGCTAAAATTTTTTATCTTAGTTCTCATTTTACTCGTGAAAATATTGAAAACGATAAAATAGTTCTAGAAAAATACGATTTTCCAAAAGGCCCAATATTTTACCGAAAAAAGCAAAATTGGAATTTACCAGTTATGAAAGCTAAACCAGATATAATAATTGAAGATGACTGTGAGAGTATCGGCGGTTTATATCAAATGACTTATCCTAACCTTAATCAAGAACTGAAATCTAAAATAAAATCAATTGTTATTAAAGAATTTGGTGGAATTGATAATCTTCCTGATAATATAAATGAATTAAAAGAATTCTGTTCTAATTCTTAATATCTACCCAACTGAATCCTTCTATATTATAAAATTACATCTAGTAATCCCGCTATTATGTTATCACTTATTTCCTCCATTCAAGATTTAATATCTGAAAATTATTTTAATACAGAAGATTCAATAGATCTTCAAGAATTCGCAAACATCGAATCATAAATAATAAATGGGAGAGGGGGGATTTGAACCCCCGACCCCTTGGTCCCAAACCAAGAATCATACCAGTCTAGACCACCCTCCCTTTAAGAAGCAGGATATTTTTTTAAGATTTTACTTAATTCCTCTCTTATTATAAAAATAAATTAGAAATTAACAAAGTAATTTCATTTATCAGGTGGTATAGATAAAAAAAAATTAATATTCTAAAAAAGTTTTGCCGTTAATAGCTGAGGATTTTATTTTGGTGGATACAAATGCCAGTGATAGGTTTCAATTATTAAAAAAAAATCGTTTTTTTGAACTTTTTAATTCAATAATCGATAAAATTATACAAAATGTAGCAAGAGATATAGAGTTGTAAATTCCTAATATAAAACCGTAAAGCATTAAACCTGAAACCATAGAAATAATTAAAAGAATTATATCGATAAAACCAATAATTATAAGAAGGAGCAACAAGAAAATTTTTTGATTTCTTTTGTATCTTTTAGTCTTAATAGTTGAATATCCAATAAAACTAAAAACACCTGTTATAATAATCAAAAGTGTGAAACTTGCAAGGAAATCAACCAATTTCTGATCTTTAATAAATATTTGGAAACTAAAAATTGCACAGATAGAACTGATAAAAATGATTAGAAGTACAAGTAAAAATTTATTTGTTTTTTTCATGATAAAAATGTAATTCAATTATGGATATAAAAGTAACTTCAATTGAAATTTAAATCAAATTCAAATCAATCTACAATGAAGAGAATTCCGGATATTAGTGCTGTAATTTATCCACATGAACAAAAAATTTATTATTGTTTAACATTTGGATCATTTATCGCAATTATAGATGTTATAATTGCTATAGAGTATCTAGTAAATATTTTACCATTTAATCCTAAGATGGGATTTTCTCTTCTAATTGGAGGAGTCACAGCGGGAATTTTATTAGGATTTACGAGATGTCTCCCTTTCTTTTTATGAATTAACACTAGTTTAAATAAGCAATATTAGTTTTAGTTAATCATTAGTGTAAAACAAAATTTCATTCCTGAATTTCATCCATTAAATTTTTTTGATATATTTTTAATTAATAATAACCCTATTTTTAAATATTCTAAAATGAAGAAAACTATTGGATTGTTAAAAATAGGAGAATTTGATAAATCAATTTTAATAAAATTAAAGAAAAACCTTGAACGAATATTTGAAGAATTTAATATATCGACCAGTATTATTCAAGAAACAATTCCTTTAGATGAAGCTAAATATAATCCAATCAGAAGGCAATATGACGCCTCAAAAGTCTTGAATAGCATTATATTTTATAATCAGAATAAGCAATATTTCCGAATAATAGGTATAATGGATAGGGATATTTTTACAAGTAGCTTAAATTTTGTATTTGGTATCGCGATGAGCCCAAAATTCAATACATCGAGAGTTACAGTTATGGCTTTGATCTCAATTACAAGACTAAGAGAAAAATTTTATAGAAGACCCGAAATTATGGACCTTTTCGAATTAAGGATATTAAAAGAAGCTATTCACGAACTTGGACATACCTTTGGGTTAGGACATTGTGATAAATCTTGTATAATGCGATTCTCA
>JBHLKB010000296.1:0-3919 GCA_048887205.1 Candidatus Hodarchaeota archaeon | reverse complement strand
TTAAACATTCTACTTTATATTCATCAGCAGCATGCCTTAAAGTTTCAGCAAAAATAGTCCAGTTTTTAGCAGAATCGCTAATTGTAGGAATACATTCTTCTAAAATTTTGAATTCTTCATTCTTCCAAGCCCGTGGACCCTCTCTAAGCTGGTTATGATCTAATAATTCTATAAGAAATTGCTTATATAAATTCCGAAATGCCGCACCTCCCGTACCCCATGTCTCAATATATCCATGGATCAATTCAAACATTAATCTCGAACGTGAGATCGTTTTTCCAGCAGGATCTTTCGTTTCACCTTGTAATTTTACATTCCATTCTGGAATTGATTGTGCAAATAGTTTAAGCCCTTGAATTCCTACATTATTTATTGAGGGTCGTAGCATATTATTTACTACTTTTTGGATGGCAAGTTTTACACCTGCAGCAAAAGGAGGACGTTTTCCATCAGTTCTTCTTTGCATAGAAAATTGTGTGTTATTCGGGTGCATAAATCTGGGACCATATTCTGAACTTCGTCCTTGCTTTAGTTGTTCTATCCGAACCTCTTGAAAACCTTCAAATTCAGCATCTCCTACATAAGCTGATCCTTTTTCTTCGTCATATCCTGCTAACGTTATGGCATGCCCACCAAAATGGATATCTCCCTCTTCCTCGAAATAAGGTAAATAACCTAAGTCAATCTGAAGGATCAACGGAATATCTTGGTCAATAAATTTTTTTGATTCCTCCCATGCTTTATCAGCGCTTGTAAAAGATTGTTTTCTCAAAATTATTCCAACCAAACGGCATCCTAATGAACTCGGTTCAATAGTTCCTTGCTTGCCTCCTAAAAAAAAAGGGATATCTGACTCGGGAATAAAAGATACATTACTGGTAGTATCAAAAAATCCAAATCCCATTGTACCATCCAGACCAAATGCCATTGGTTCTGACATGGGAAAACCATAAAACTCAAAAAGATCTCTCATTGAAGATGATTCACAATGATGACCAACTCTATGTACAAAATTATTTATCATATGCTTTTGATTCAACCTTTTCCCCTCTTTTTTTAATTTCCTCTAACACCCATTCTAGAAATTCAATATCAGTTCCTAAAATCTTTATTGGATGGAAAAATAACCCTCTTACATTCAACGGCATCTGAGAGTTTTCTTTAAGCATCTTTTCTAATCCTTTTTTATTCTTCTTAATCTTCTTTAAAGAGTTAGTTATAGCATCAATTTGCTGTTCTTTTGTTAAAATTGGTAGCATAGAAAAAGCAACATAAAAATCTTCATCATTTTTTCCAATAAATTCTTTTATAGTATTAAAAACCTTTTCCTTTAAAATTATGGAACCGTTTTCCGTTATATTATAAACCTTTAGAGTTCTATTATCAACTTCTTCTATCCATTTATTCGTTAATCTTTTTTTTTCTAGACTCTTGATTACTCGATAAATCGAAGATCTACCTATATTAGTCCAGTTTCTCATTCCACGTTCTTCGATTCTTTTGTTGATATTATACGCATGACTAGAATGTTCAGCTATCAATCCTAGAACAATGAATTCCGCATGATTTAGCGAAATTTTAGTAATATTCTTTTCTTGTGTCGACATTTCTTTATTAATTATTAGTAAAATTATATCGTCTCATATGAGACCATTCCATATGAGAATATATGATCAATTCATATTTAAACATATCTATTTTTATAAAATTTATTTTAAAAAATTAAGAACTTTTATTTAAACATCTTAAACTATTTATTGCAGCAGCAGTATAAAAAATAGCCATATTGAGGTGAACCTCAATACCCTCCCACCATTTCCTGTATAAGAATGAATCTTTTAACTTATCTATCTCTTGAATTTTAATAGTAGAATACCATTTCCAATCAGGAATGATAATATCTTGAAATGCACCATATCTATGTGGTTTTCCAAAAAAAGTGTGCCAAACACAATAAAAAAGAATATTTTCTAATGTATACCATTGTCTATTAAATTCATTTTTAGCTAATTCATAATTTCTTATTGATTTTGAATTAGGCCATAAAATCTCTTCTGGGGTATTCCTTGTTCTTTTTAAAATTTCACCTTTAGTTTGTTGACTTATTGATTCATCAGGACCTTCATAGACATGATGTATATAACAAGCATCTCCTATTAAATGACTAATAAAACCTAAGTATAATGCAGCAACTTGATAATCTTTACTTGAATTTATATTTTCAATAAACGATTTTCCAATTGATTCAGTAGAATTAAATAAACGCTTGTTTTTTCTACTAATACAGCCATTTGGAAGCATAACTACACTGTGACCTTTATAAAAATTATCTTCTGATAATTTGGTTCCGTAATCTGTAGTGATTTTAATAGACTTAAAAGGATTTATCATATGATCTGGTAACTCTGTTCCATATAAATAATACACTCGCATGTGATTTTTATTATGGCGAATTGAGCCTATCAAAGAGTCATTTGGAAGCTGGTTATAAAGAATACAAATAGCTCTATCAGCAATCCAATCGTGTGTACCATAAATCTCTAATATTTTATCATAAAAGATAGATTTAAACTCACAAAAGTTCTCTATTGTTCTTCCATTTAGCATTCTATTAATTAATTAAATTAGACCTTTTTAAATAAAAACAGAGTGCTAGGTAAATACTAAAGATAATAATAAATCTATTTTCAAGGAATTGAAATATTTATGGCCAGAGTATGGTTATATTAACATGGTATTTTTACTTGCGATGAGTTCTCTAAGGCATTAGAAGTTATAATGTCCCTAAAAAGTCATTTAAATCCTGTAAAATCTGATTTCTCTTATGGGGAACGTGGTAAAGAAACAATAATGAAGAATATACAAATTCAACTGTAATTTATGAATAAGATGTAGAAAAAATGAATATAAAAATTGTAGGTCCATTATTTAGCCTTTAGGCAAAAAATTCCAAGATATATTCCAAATCCCCAGCCTCCAAATAAAATCATCCATTCAAAGAAAGTAGAAATTGATTCATTCACATTAGAAAAAAAAACAATCAAGAAGACAATACTTATTAATGCTACAATAAATCCTGGAATTGAATGGTATCTTGCAATATTATCTGCACGTAATGCTATAATTCCATAAAGTAGATAAGAAAGAAATCCAGTAATAAATGTCGCTAGAGCAGCGGAAGCGTGTTGCCATTTCATTGTATCTTCAGGGAATAAACCCACTAAGAAAGTTGTTATTGAATAGATGATATTCACCAAAAGCCAATACAATATTATCCTTTTTTGCGTTGGATCCTTGGTTTGCAAAAACAAAAATAGGAATATCGCCCCAAAAGGTGAAATAATGCTACTAATTATCAATCCTGTATTAAAGGCAATAAATGCATTATTTGGGGAATTTATTCTTCCTAAATCGCTAACATAATTGTTTAAAATGCTATATGATGCTCCTCCAGATACATATAACGCAACAGATATGATAATTGAAACTATACTAACAGCTACTCCGACAAAATAAAAAATACCCCCATTAACTTTTTTATAAAAAATTTCGATTTTTTTCATTGGAAATCACTTAATCGGTTAAAATAATAATATAATGAAGCTAAAATTTAAATTTATCTTGTATTTAAAATTTTTCGATTAATAGAAATAATCTAATAATTACATCATAAAATGAATGAATTAAGTTTATATAATAGGATTTAATTATCATCTTTAACCTTCAATTTATCTAACAAATTGTAAAGGTAGAACTTAAATGAGTGAAACTAAAAAGAAAGATTCAAATGAATTATTAAATATTCTAATGATAATAATCGGACTTCTCTTTATCTTCAAAGCTGTTATGGAATTCCTAGCTTGGGCGAAGATTTATGAGCCTACCTGGTTAGATCTAGCAGATTTAGATGCGGCTACTT